>NZ_JASJSQ010000068.1:0-27054 GCF_030236855.1 Stenotrophomonas maltophilia group sp. Smal13 | reverse complement strand
GCACGGTGCGAATCTCCGCGCCATCGCTGCAGCGGTACTCGTCCTCGCCCTTTTGAGACACGGCATGGGCCGTGATGATCTGCCGGGCCTGGGCCTTCTGTTCAGCCTGCCTGGCCTGGGCATTGCGCTCGGCGGCCAGTGCGCGGTCGCGCTCGACCTTCTCGGCGCGGGCCCGTTCAGCCTCGCGCTGGACATCGGCCGAGGTCGATTCGGCCTTGCCCTGCCGGGCCTTGGCCTGCGCGCTCGCGGCAGCGCTGGCCTGCGACTTCTTGGCCAGGCCGGCCTTGAGCAATTGTTCCTGCAGCGCGTTGGGCTTTGCCATGGTCGATGCGTACCGCGTGTAATCTTGGATGCCCCATTCTACCGACGCCCCGCCGCCCCTGCATGGCAGTCCTGAAGTACCTCACCGGCTATCCCGAACCCCTGGTCGCCCAGGTCAGTGAACTACTGGCGCAGGGCAAGCTCGGCCCCTGGCTGCAGCAGCGCTATCCCGATCCGCACGAGGTGCGCAGCGACCGCCAGCTGTACGACTACACGCAGGAGCTGAAGGACCGCTACCTGCGCAAGTCGGTGCCGCTCAACAAGGTCTGCTACGACAACACGCTGGAAGTGATCAAGCACGCGCTGGGCACCCATACCGCCATCTCCCGCGTGCACGGCGGTCGCCTCAAGGCCAGCCGCGAGATCCGCATCGCCACCGTGTTCCGCCAGGCACCAGCGGCGTTCCTGCGCATGATCGTGGTGCATGAACTGGCCCACCTGAAGGAAGCCGACCACAACAAGGCCTTCTACCAGCTGTGCCAGCACATGGAGCCGGAGTACCTGCAGCTGGAGTTCGATACCCGCCTGTACCTGACCGAGCTGGCCAACCGCGACCAGCGCTGACCGGCCGCAGCGGCTACACTGCGCGCCCCCTGCCCGACCTGCCCGCCATGGAACCGATCCGTCTCGACAAACGCCTGTCCGCCCTGCTCGGCATCCCGCGCGGTGAAGCGCGGCGCTACATCGAAGGCGGCTGGGTCAGCGTCAATGGCGAGGTGGTCGAGCAGCCGCAGCGCCCGGTCGATGACAGCGCGGTGATCGTCGTGGCCGAGCAGGCCAGCGATGAAAAGGCCGAGCGGGTCAGCATGCTGCTGCACAAGCCGGCAGGCGTTGCCGCTGAAACCCTGTGTGCGCTGGTCAGCAGTGACAGCCGCAGCGAACTTGATGCCAGCGACATCCGTCCGCTTCAGCGTCACTTCCACGGCCTGCAGCTGGCCGCCTCGCTTCCGGCCAGCGACAGCGGCCTGGTGGTGGTCAGCCAGGACCCGGCCACGCTGGCCCATCTGCAGCGCAATCTGGGCCGCACCGAACAGGAATACCTGATCGAAGTGGCCGAAGGCGGTCCCGAGCGCGGCCCGTGGCTGATGGCGCGGCTGCAGCAGGAATCGGGCGGCGCCAAGGTCAGCTGGCAGAGCGAGCAGCGCCTGCGTTTCGCCGGCAAGGGCCTGACGGCCAAGGGCCTGCGCGTGGCGGTCACCGCTGCCGGCCTGCAGGTCGCGGCCGTGCGTCGGCTGCGGATTGGCCGCGTGGCACTGGGACCGCTGCCTGCGGGGCAGTGGCGTTACCTGGGCAGCGACGAGCGGTTCTGACCCTTCAACCCTCGGGGTCGGATCCCTTTTCGCGGGAAAGGGCTCTGACCCCATCCACGCATGGCGTGGATCTACGGCGATAGGTCTGTTGGCTTTCATCCACACGCGGCGTGGATCTACCATCGGGGCATGAGCCTGCCCAAGCCCCTGTGGCGACGCCTGCTGCGCGTCGCTGCGATCATCCTCGCCGCGCTGTTGCTGCTGGTCCTGTCCGGGCTGCTGCTGGCCGACCACCTCACCCCGCGGGCACAGGGCGCACCCTCGCATGTGCTGCCACTGCAGCCGGCGCAGACCCGCATCGACCAGCAGATCGTGCCGCTGCAGGACGCACACCCCGGGCAGTCCGGCATGGCGTTCCTCAGTGATGGCATGGATGCCTTCGCCGCGCGCGCGATGATCACCGCGCACGCAGGCCGCAGCCTGGACCTGCAGTACTACATCTGGCACGACGACCTGATCGGCCATCTGATGGCCAAGGCGCTGTACGACGCCGCCGAGCGCGGCGTGCGCGTGCGCATCCTGCTTGACGACATGAACGCCAAGGACAAGGACGCGTTGATGATGGCACTCGATGCGCATCCGAACATCGAGATCCGCCTGTACAACCCGTTCCGCAACCGCAGCGGCATCGCGCGCACGCTGGAGCTGGTGCAACGCGCTTTCAGCGTGAACCACCGCATGCACAACAAGAGCTGGATCGCCGACGGCCGCATCGCGATCGTCGGTGGCCGCAACATCGGCGAGGAATACTTCAGCGCGCGCGACGATGTGAACTTCCAGGACCTGGACCTGGTGGTGGCCGGCCCCGCCGTGCAGCAGGCCAACCAGATCTTCGACGACTACTGGAACAGCAGCACAGCGATCCCGATTTCCGCACTGGCCTCGTATACCGATGCACAGTTGCAGCAGCTGGTACGGCAGTCGGACCTGGATGCCATGCATGCCAAGGCACAGCCCTACCTGCAACGCGTGGCCGAGTCGCGCGCGCTGCAGCGGCCCAGCCCGGAACCGCTGCACTGGAGCGCGAACGTGCGCATCGCTTCCGACCCGCCGATGAAGCACCGCGATGACGATCGCCGCGGCTGGCTGGTCAGCCGTCTCAGCGACGAGTTGCGCAGCACGCGGCGCAGTGCGCTGTTGATCTCGCCCTACTTCGTGCCCGGCAACGATGGGGTCGAGGCGCTGTCGGCGCTGGCCGCACGCGGCGCGCAGGTGGGGGTGGTGACCAACTCACTGGCCGCCAACGATGTGGCAGCGGTACACGGCGGCTACATGGGCTACCGGGTGCCGCTGCTGAGGGCCGGCGTGCAGCTGTACGAACTGAAGGCACACGGCCAGCTGGATGCCAGCCTGTTCGGCAGCAGCGGCGCCAGCCTGCACACCAAGGCATTCGTGGTCGATGACCGCCGCGGTTTCGTCGGTTCGTTCAACCTCGACCCGCGTTCGGCCTACCTCAATACCGAAATGGGCGTGCTGTTCGATGACCCGGCGCTCGGTGCACAGCTGCGCGACGAGTACCTGCGCCTGGCCGGCCCGGAGCACAGCTGGTGGCTGGCGCTGGGGCGCGATGATGACCTGCGCTGGCTGGAGCGGCAGCCACCGCCGCACTGGGTGGAGGCCGAACCCGGTGCCAGCCTGGGCAAGCGCTGGACCGCGCGGGTGATCAGCTGGCTGCCGGTGGAATCGCAGCTGTAGCGCTCAGGGCGCAGGACCCGCCTCTTCCTGTCCGGCGTCATCCCGTGTTTCCACGCTGCGCCCATGCAGGCGCCGCCAGATCCAGCGCAGCGCATGCGGCGGCGCCGAAGGCAACTGTTCAAGCAGGGCCAGCATGCGGCTCTGGCTGGCATGTCCGTGCCGGCACAGCAGGCTGGCCGCTGCGGCCGCGCTGGCCAGGCGCAGGCTGTCGGCCAGCGGGCCATCCGCCTCGGGCGCCAGCGCCTGGTGCACCGGCTCGGGCAGCTCCCAGGCCGCAGCCACGCGTTGCGCCAACGGCAGTGACCACTGCTGGAGCAGCTGCAGCGCCAGCGCCGGCTCCACCGTTTCATCTCGTGCCTGCGCTTCCTGCAGCAGCTGGCGCATCACCAGCGCGGCCCCCAGCCCCTGTACCAGGCCCAGCCACTGGGCGGCGAAGGCATCGCCGAAAGTGACCGTGCGCGCGTGGTCAGCGGCTGCGCGCGAGGCCAGCAGTGCGTGCTCCCAGATGATCGTGCTGAACTGCGGAAACACCTCGCACTGCACCTGCATCACCGGCTGCACCAGAACTGCGCTGATGATCTGTCGCACGCCTTCGGTACCGACCAGCGTCACCGCCCGGTGCAGGCTTTCCACCGGGCGCTCGTGCACCTTGTAGGCCGGGCTGTTGGCGATGCGCAGCAGGTTGCCGGTCAGCACCGGGTCCTGGCCGATGATCGCCGCCATCACCCGCGCCGACGCAGCATCGTCGTTGACCGTCTGGATCAGCTGCGGCAGCAGTTGCGGGCGGCGCGGCAGCTGACGGGCCGCCCAGTCCCGGTCCTGCAGCGCGCGCGCCACCGCCTCGCCCAACCCCGCGGCCTGCACCGCCGTGGATTCACCGGCCAGGCGCGGGTACAGGGCCAGTGCATGCAGGCCACGCTGCAGATGTGCAGCGATCTCGGCCGAGGGCAGAGCCTCGCCCTGCAGGCTGGCCGCAGCCGCCGCCACCGCCTGCCGCGACGCCGCCGCCAACCGGGACGGTGCCGTCCCGGTCGAGCGCGCCAGCCAGCCACGCAGTGATCGCCACCAGGCCGGCGTCATCGCCGCCCGCCCTGTCGTTGTGGTGCCCTTGCCGTCACTGACCGCCCTGCCTCTTCACGCGAATCCGGCCACCCGCCGTCGTCGCAGCATCGGCCGAACTTTCATCTTCTTTAACCGGAAGGCCGCCGATGTCGACGGCACCGGCCGGGGGAATGGACTAGAATGGCGCCGCGCGACCCGTCCCCCTGCACCGACGACGTCGCTTTTTTTGTTTTGGGACCCTACCGTTCACTGGCCGTTCGCTGCAGTTCGCCGCTGATCGCGCCATCGGAGACGCCATGCTATTCGAAACCCTCGCCACCACCGGCCACGAACAGGTGGTGTTCTGCCACAACCACGACGCCGGCCTGAAGGCGATCATCGCCATCCACAACACCACCCTCGGCCCGGCCCTGGGCGGCGTGCGCATGCGCCCCTACGCCAGCACCGACGAGGCGCTGGCCGATGCGCTGCGGCTGAGCCGGACGATGACCTACAAGAATGCACTGGCCGGCCTCAACGTGGGTGGCGGCAAGGCGGTGATCATCGGCGACCCCAAAGTGGACAAGACCGAGGTGCTGTTCCGTGCCTTCGGCCGCTATGTCGATTCCCTGGGCGGGCGCTACATCACCGCCGAGGACGTCGGAACCGACGTCAACGACATGGAGAACATCTACCTGGAAAGCCAGTTCGTGACCGGCGTGCACCAGGTCCATGGTGGCTCCGGCGATCCCGCCCCGTTCACCGCCTACGGTGCGCTGCAGGCACTGATGGCGTCGATGCGCTTCAAGTTCGGCCATGAGGAAGTGGGCAAGACCAGCATCGCCGTGCAGGGCCTGGGCCACATCGGCATGGAACTGGTGAAGCTGCTGCGCGACCGCGGTGCCAAGCTGTACGTCACCGACCTGGACAGCGCGCTGGTTGATCGCGCGGTCAGCGATTTCGGCGCCGAAGCAGTCAAGCCGGATGAGATCCACGAGGTGAACGCCGACGTGTTCGCACCGTGCGCGCTGGAAGGTGCGATCAACGCCGACACGCTGCCGCGGATCAAGGCGAAGATCATCTGCGGCACCGCCAACAACCAGCTGTCGAGCCTGGAAATCGGCGACGAGCTGCATGCGCGCGGCATCCTGTATGCGCCGGACTATGCAGTCAACGCCGGTGGCGTGATGAACGTGTCGCTGGAGATCGACGGTTACAACCGCGAACGCGCAATGCGCCTGATCCGCAGCATCTACCACAACCTCACCCGCATCTTCGAACTGTCGCAGCGCGAGAACATCGCGCCGCAGCGTGCCGCCGACCGCATCGCCGAAAGCCGCATCCTGTCGATCGGCAAGCTGAAGATGCCGCTGGGCCGCAGCACCCCGCGCCTGGGCAACCTGCGCGGCGGTTGAACCTGCCGATGTCGCGCCGGGCATGACCCGGCGCGAGCCGTCCTTCAGAAGCCGGTGCTGTAGCGCAAGGCGGCCTGCCGCGCACCTTCGCCACCAACACGCTGGTCGAAGCCCAGGCTCAGGCGGCCATTGCGGCCCCACCACGATTCCAGCGCCACACCGATCAGCGCACTGCCGCGCGGCGCGTTCCAGCCCGCCAATGGCGCCCAGGCATCGACGCCGACGAAGCTGGCCTGCCAGTCCGCATCCGCACCATCAAGCCGTTGCTGCCATTCGGCATGCCCACGCAGCGTCCAACGCCCCCAGCCGCGCTCGCCGCGGATACCGGCCAGCATCTGGCTGCGCTGCACGCGGTTGACATCGCCCCGCAGGCCGAAACCAAAGCCGCCGAGTTCATTGAAGGCGTCGGTCTCCACACGCGTGGTGCTGGCACCGACGTAGGGCGTCATCGATGCGCCCGCACGCCCCAGCCGGTACCCGCCCTCCACGCTGGCACTGCTGAAACGGCCGCCGTACCGCGCGGAGACGCCATAGGCACCCGCACCGAGCAGCAGCTGACGATCCAGCGCGCGGGTGAACTGTCCGCTCCCCACCTGGGCCAGCGCGTAGCCACGTCCCAGATTCCAGCCGGCATACAACTGTGCCTGCGCCTGGCGATCACGCCCACGATCACCGCCGAAACTGCTGCCACCAGTGCTGCGGGTCTCACCAAACGCCACGCCCATCAGGCCGTTGCTGCCCAGTGGCAGATCCTGGCCGGCCATCCAGCCCCGGCTGTCGGCAGCGTTGCCGGCAAAGCTGCCCTGCCCCGCCTCACCCAGCGCGCTCTGCCAGCTCCCGCGCAGGCGCGGTGCGGCCTGTACACGATCAAAGCGCTCGGCGATCGCACGCCGCGACATGTCGATACTGTCGAAGGTCGCTGCTTCGGCTCGCGCATGCGCTTGACCGGACAGGCTCTGCAGGCTGGCGGCCAGGCCCTGCGGGCCACCGCCGGTCCACTGCAGGGCACCGGCCGCTGCACCAAAGGCCGATCCCTGCAGGCCTGCGTTTTTGTCCAGCGCTGCGAATGCACCCTCCAGGCGCTGTGCTGCCGCCTGGGCGGACGCCCCCAGCCCGCTGGCCGCTGCGGTGACGCTGACCTGGGTCAGGTTCAACCACGCATTGTTGCTGTCATAGCCATAGCTGCTCTGCAGCAGTGACAGGCCCTGCAGGCCGCTGGAGGTAGCCGGCGTACTGAAGGTGCCGCTGAGTCCGCCTGCCGCATGGATCAGGTCCTGCCGGCTGCCGTTCTGTGGCACGTAGCCGGAAACGAAGCCATGCACGCGCACGCCACCGTCGATCGTGGCATTGCCGGTGACCTGCAGCGCATTGGCGCCCAATGCGATCATCAACTGTGCGCCGGCCTGCTGCGTGTAGTTGCCCTCGATGGTGCCGGTGGTGTTGCCGGTGGTGAGGAATACGCTGCTGCCGTTGACCACATTGCCGATCACGCGGGGCGTGCCGCCATTGAACTGCAGGCCGGTCGAATCCGGATCGGACTGGCCGAGGATGGTCACGTTGGAACGGATCACGCCACCGTTCTGCAGCGACAGGATGCCGCGTTCGATGCGGGTGGCACCGGTGTAGCTGTTGTTGCCGGCCAGCACCAGGGTGCCCCCGCCCTGCTTGACCAGCCCGCCGCTGCCGACGATATCGTTGCGCCACGCCGAGCCGGTCGAGGCCAGATCCACGGTGGCGACCACATCACCCCAGTCGAAACGACCCGGACCGTTGATCGCACGACCGATGTCGAGCAGGCCGTAGCCGAACACCGGATCCACGCCCGGCGCACCGATGTCCTTGGCGGTACCCAGCAGGGTCTGCCGCACCAGATCGTTGCTGAAGTACGGGAAGCGCTCCCAGACCAGCGCCGCCGCACCGGAAATCAAGGGCGCCGCGAATGACGTTCCGTAGTTCCAGTAGTAGCTGCCACCGTTGGCATCGGGGTAGACCGCGCTGCCGGGCGCCGCCAGGCAGTAGCGGGCCGCCTGGCCACAGGCATTGGCATAGCTGGCCAGCGTACCGGGCGCATACGGATCCACGGCGGTGGCCAGCCCAGCTCCAGGTCGGCAGCCGGAAGCTTGCCGGCCACGCCCTGCTGGCTGGGCAGTGCGGCCAGGCTGCTCGGCTCGCTGCGGCCGTCATTGCCCGCGGCGAACACCACCAGCCCGCCATGGTTGATCACGAAGGGGCGATATTCGGCGGCCACCTGCGCGGTGGTCGGCAGGTCGGTCCAGTACAGGCCGCCCCACGAATTGTTCATCACCTTCACGTTGTAGCTGATCAGGTCCTGGTGGACCTGGGCCACGCCCAGCGGGCCGCTGAAGGAATTGCCCTTGCCGCTGCCGTCATCGACCGGCGGCTTGTCGGCAATGATCCGTGCCGACACGATCTGCGCCTTTGGCGCGACGCCACCCGGCCAGGAGCCCGTTGCCGCGCCGGCGGCGAGGCTGGCCACGGCGGTGCCGTGGCCGACCACATCATCGACACTCAGATTGTTCCTGGCCGGATCGATGTAGTTGAGGTTGGCCAGCACCCGGCCATTCAACGCCACCGCATTGCGCTGCACGCCGGAGTCGACGATGCCGATGCGCACGTTCTGGCCGGTCAGGCCGGCAGCCTGTGCGGCGCGCGCATTGGTGACTGACAGATGCGCGTCGAAGGCCGGCTCCTGCGGTTTGACCGGGGGCGGCGTCGTCGGTGGCGGGGTAGTCGGTGGCGGCGGTGGTGGCGGGGTATCGATGCGCACGTTGCCGCCCCCGCCACCTCCACCACAGGCCGTCAGCGCTACCAGCAGCGCGGTTCCCAGGACAGACCTCACCATCATCGTGCGTTCCATCGATTCCTTCCCATGAACGTTGTCCTGCCTTCATCCCGGCAGGCGTGCGGCCGCGCCCAGCGGCGGCCCTCCCCGACCCTCTATACTTGGGTCGACCCCCACGCAGTCTGCCGGGAAACCGGGGCACATCCAACGGCCCCCGGTCTCCTTTCCGAACATTGCTTACGCATCAACGAGATTGCCATGTCCAACATCGTCATCGCCGCCGCCAAGCGCACCGCCATCGGCTCCTTCCTCGGCCAGTTCAACGGCGTGCCGACCCCGACCCTCGGCGCGGCCGCCATCGCTGCCGCCCTGGAACAGTCGGGCATCCCGGCCAGCGACGTTTCCGAAGTCCTCATGGGCTGCGTGCTGCCGGCCAACCTCGGCCAGGCGCCCGCCCGCCAGGCGGCGATCGCTGCCGGCATCCCGCTGTCGACCGGTGCCACCACGCTGAACAAGGTGTGCGGCTCGGGCATGAAGACCATCATGCTCGGTCATGACCTGATCAAGGCCGGTTCGGCCAGCATCGTTGTCGCCGGCGGCATGGAATCGATGTCCAACGCGCCGCACATGCTGCCGAACTCGCGCACCGGCAACCGCTTCGGCAACTTCCAGGCGGTCGATCACATGGCCCACGATGGCCTGGTCAACGCTTATGACGGCAAGGCGATGGGTGAATTCGCCGAATGCGCCGTGGACAAATACCAGTTCAGCCGCGAAGAGCAGGACGCCTACGCCATCGAATCGGTCAAGCGCGCGCAGGCGGCGCAGGCCAACGGTGCGTTCGCCGATGAAATCGTCGCGGTGAAGGTCGCCACCCGCAAGGGCGAGGTCGAGGTCGCCACCGACGAGCAGCCGGGCCGCTCGGACATCGCCAAGATCCCGACCCTGCGCCCGGCCTTCAAGAAGGACGGCAGCGTCACCGCCGCCAGTTCCTCCAGCATCTCCGACGGCGCTGCTGCAGTGGTCCTGCTGACCGAGGAAGATGCAGCCGCTCGCGGCATCACCCCGCTGGCCCGCATCGTCGGCCACGCGACCCATTCGCAGGAACCGGAGTGGTTCACCACCGCCCCGATCGGCGCGCTGCACAAACTGCTGGACAAGACCGGCTGGTCGCTGGACCAGGTCGATCTGTTCGAGATCAATGAAGCCTTCGCCGTGGTGGCGATGGCGCCGATGCGCGAACTGGGCATTCCGCACGACAAGCTCAACGTGAATGGTGGCGCCTGCGCGCTGGGCCATCCGATCGGTGCCTCCGGTGCACGCCTGGTGGTGACCTTGGTCAACGCCCTGCGCACGCGCGGTGGCAAGCGCGGCATTGCCACCCTGTGCATCGGCGGCGGCGAAGCAACCGCAATCGCCATCGAATTGATTTAAAAAGATTTAACGATGATTTCGCAAAAATGAATGCGGGATCGCTTGACACCCAATCTTGGCTTGTCATCATGTTGTCGGCGCGCAGCATGCGCGTTGCCTAATTCTAACGACGAGGATTCACACAATGAGCATCAACAAGCTGCTGGTCGCGATGTCCCTGGCTCTGGCCCTGGCCGCCTGCTCGAAGCAGGAAGCTGCCCAGGACGCCGCTGCTTCGGCCAACGAAGCCGCCACCGAAGCCCAGGCTGCTGCCGACCAGGCCGCCGCTGCTGGCGCCCAGACCGCCGACGCTGCCCAGCAGGCCGCTGACACCGCCGCCACCGCTGCTGACGCTTCGGTTGACGCTGCTGCCCAGGCTGGCGCTGCTGCCACCGACGCCGCTGCCGGCGCCGCTGCTGACGCTGCCAAGGCTGCTGAAGGCACCGCTGAGAAGGCCAAGGACGCTGCTGAAGAAGCCAAGAAGTAATAACTTCTTTCTTCACGCTGTTCTGGAAAAGCCGCTGGTTCGCCAGCGGCTTTTTCTTTTTTCCGAATGCGCGCGACTGAGCCGCTGCATCGCGACCCCGTCTTCACAACGGCATGAATAGGCTGGCGTCCCCATCCATTGCAGTACCGGAGACCGCCATGAAGATTCGTCCGATCACCACCACTCTGCTGGCCGCCTCCCTGCTGCTGGCCCTGGCCGCCTGCAAGGGCCCCGAAGCCGAACAGGCCAAGCAGGACGCACAGCAGGCTGCCGACAGCGCAGGCGCTGCCGCCCGTGACGCCGTGGACAAGGCCGCCGAAGCCACCCGCGACGCCGCCGACAAGACCGCTGCCGCGTCCGAGCAGGCCGCCGCCGATACCCAGCAGGCGCTGGACAAGGCTGCAGACGCCACCGCCAACGCCGCCGACAAGGCCAAGGACGCCGCAACCGATGCCGCCGCACATGCCAGCGACGCCACCGCGAACGCCGCACAGAAGGTCGCCGACAAGGCCCGCGATGTCGCCAATGACGCCAAGGCCAACGCCGCCAAGGAAGAAGCCAAGCACTAAGCCCTACCGGCAGCCGAGCATGGCCTCGGCGCTACAGGAAAAGCCGCGGCACTGCCGCGGCTTTTCTGCTTTTCGCTCTCTGCTCTTTCTGTTGATTCCGTGGTGGACGCGTACGGAAAGTGTCCACGGACGCGCGGGTAGGTTGCGCAGGGGCGTAAGCGCCATGGATGGCGCGCCCGAGCTTACATGGACGTACTTGCAGCGCCCCCTGCGCGACCTACCCGCGCGGCCCACCCATCAGTATCAGCACCCACCACGAGGGGCTCCGCCGTTGGCCGCCTCCTACGGCAGCGCGCGCGCCAGCATCGCCGTCAGCTCCACCCCCGCCGGCAGCGTCCCGAACGCCAGCCCGTGCTCCCCTTCCAGCCGGCTACGCACGAATGCCTCCGCCATCGGGCTGCGCGCACGCAGCAGCAGCGCCGCCTGCAGCAGCAGCGCAGTGCGCTCGCAGAACAGCCGCGCCTGCGCTTCCTCCGGTGGCGGTGCCGCTGCCCAACGCTGCAATGCCGCTGCATAGCGCCCATCACGGTCAGCCACCGATGCCAGCTCACCGCGCAGCGCCGCCATCGCCTCCGGTTCACGCGCCAGCGCACGCAGCACATCCAGGCACTGGATGTTGCCGCTGCCCTCCCAGATCGAATTCAACGGTGCCTGCCGGTACAGGCGCGGCAGCATCGACTCCTCCACGTAGCCCGCACCGCCCAGGCATTCCTGCGCTTCATTGACGAAGGCCGGCGCGCGCTTGCACAGCCAGTACTTGCCCAGCGCCGTCCCCAACCGCGCCATCGCGGCTTCATTGGCATCCACACCGGCGCGATCCACCGCGCGCGCGATCCGCATCGCCAACACCGTGGCCGCTTCCGACTCCAGCGCCAGATCAGCCAGCACGTTGGTCATCAGCGGGTGCTCGACCAGCAGCTTGCCGAAGGTACGTCGATGACGTGCGTGGTGCAGCGCCTGCGCCAGCGCCATGCGCATCTCCGCCGCTGCACCCAGCATGCAGTCCAGGCGGGTCATCATCACCATGCCGATGATGGTGGCCACGCCGCGCCCCTCTTCGCCCACGCGCCATGCCTGTGCGCCGCAGAACTCGACCTCACTGGAAGCGTTGGCCCAATCGCCGAGCTTGTCCTTCAGCCGCATCAACCGGAACGCATTGCGGTCACCATCGGCCAGCCGGCGCGGCATCAGCAGGCAGGTCAGGCCTCCCGGCGCCTGCGCCAGCACCAGGAAGCCATCGCACATCGGTGCGGAAAAGAACCACTTGTGGCCGACCAGACGGTAACGCTCGCCATCGATCGGTTCGGCGCGCGTACTGTTGGCACGGACATCCGAGCCGCCCTGCTTCTCGGTCATGCCCATGCCCAGGGTGATGCCGGCCTTGTCCGCCACCGGCACGTCGCGCGGGTCATAGACCGGCGCAGCGGCCTTGCGCGCCCACTCGGCCAGATGCGGCTGCGAATGCAGTACCGCCACTGCCGCATGGGTCATGGTCAACGGGCAGCTGGTGCCCGCCTCGGCCTGGTGATGCAGGTAGCTCAACACCGCACGTGCCACGTGCGCGCCGGGCTGCGGCTCATGCCAGGACAATCCAGCGACACCGTGCGATTTTGCCGTGTCCATCAACTGGTGATAGGCCGGATGGAACTCCACGGTGTCGATGCGATGGCCCTGTGCATCATGCGTGCGCAGCCGCGGACGATCACGGTTGGCATCGAAGCCCAGCCGGTACAGTTCATCACCGGCGAGTGCACCATAGACACCCAGTCGCGGCGCGAAGCTGGCGGCGCCTTCGCGCTGTACGGCCTCCATCAGCGCCACGTCGTCGGTCCACAACTGTCGCCCTGCGAACGGCGGCGGCTGGTTCAACACCACATGGGTTTCATACGGTGCGTTGCTGCTGAAGCTGGGTCCACTCATCCGGTCCATCCTGGCGGCAAGAGGTCTGCGGCCCGATTGTGCCGCATCGCCTGCCAAGCCCGTGTTCAGGCCGGTTCTCACCCTCTGCACGAGACGCAGGCCACAGTGACCGCATGGCAGGCAACGACGATCTGGTGGTGCTGCGCCCGGAGGGGCTGTACTGCGCCGCCGGCGATTTCCATATCGACCCGTGGCGACCGGTAGCGCGCGCGGTCATCACCCATGGCCACGGCGACCATGCCCGCCCGGGCATGGGGGAGTATCACTGCAGCGAAGGCAGCCTGCCGATCCTGCGCTGGCGCCTGGGTGACGTGCCGGTGCAGGCGCATGCCGAGGGTGTGCCGTTCCGCCTGGGGCAGGTGCAGGTATCGCTGCATCCGGCCGGCCACGTACTCGGTTCGTCACAGGTACGCATCGACGACGGGCAGCAGGTATGGGTAGCCTCCGGCGACTACAAGCGACAGCCTGATCCGACCTGCACACCGTTCGAAGTGGTGCCCTGCGATACCTTCATCACTGAAGCTACGTTCGCACTGCCGATCTACCGCTGGCCGGACACGCCGGCGGTGGCTGCAGAGATCCTGGCGTGGCGCCGCGAATGCGAACAACGTGGCGAAGCCGCGATCCTGCTGTGCTACGCATTGGGCAAGGCACAGCGGGTGCTGGCCGAGCTGCTGCCGCTGGACGATCGACCAGCCTGGCTGCACGGCGCCATCGCCAATGGCGTGGCGGTGTACCGGCAGGCCGGAGTGCCGATGCTGGAGACGCTCACCGTGGCCGAGCAGGGCCGCCAGCCTGATGCCGCCGGCCAGCTGATCCTCGCGCCGCCGTCGGCTGCGGGCACGCCCTGGATGCGCCGCTTCGGCCGCCACCAGCTGGGCTTCGCATCCGGCTGGATGCAGCTGCGCGGCAATCGGCGGCGCCGCAATGTCGATCGCGGTTTCGTCATTTCCGATCACGCCGATTGGCCAGCACTGCTGCAGACCATCGAACAGACAGGCGCGCAGCGGGTGATCGCTACCCATGGCAATACCGATGCGTTGATTCCGTTCCTGCGCGAACGCGGCGTGGCTGCCGAAGCCTTCCGCACCGATTTCGGGAGCGAGGAATGAAGGCCTTCGCTGCGCTCTACCAGCGCCTGGACCGCAGCACGGCTACGCTGGACAAGCGTGCAGCCCTGGTCGACTACTTCCGCCAGGCGCGCGCGCACGATGCGGCATGGGCGATGTACCTGCTCAGCGGTGGCAAGGTGGGCGGCGCACGCCGGAAGATCGCCGCCAGCGGCGAACTGCGCGGCTGGATTGCCGAAGAATCCGGCTTGCCCCCCTGGTTGGTGGAAGACAGCTATGCGCAGGTGGGTGACCTGGCCGAAACGCTGACCCTGCTGCTGGATGATCCATCGCAGCCAGCCGCCGACCGCCCGTTGGCTGATTGGATCGAACAGCATCTGCTGGCCGTGGCCAACCAACCCGAGGCAGTACGCCGCGCTGCGGTCGTCGCCGGGTGGCGGCAGCTGTGCAGCAGCGAACGCCTGGTGTTCAACAAGCTGCTGACCGGCGCCCTGCGCGTTGGCGTTTCGCAGCGACTGGTACAGCAGGCACTGGCGGAATGGTCCGGCCTGGACATCGCACGCATCGCCCAGCGCATGCTCGGCGAGTGGGTCCCCTCGCCCGGGCTGCTGGCTCAACTGCTGTCACCGGACGAGCTGCCGTCCGACCGCCAGCAGCCCTACCCCTTCTTCCTCGCCTCCCCTCTGGAAGGCGATCCTGCCGAACGCCTCGGCGCGATCGACGACTGGCTGCTGGAATGGAAATGGGATGGCATACGCCTGCAGCTGCTGCGCCGGCGTGGCGAAGTCGCGCTGTGGTCCCGTGGCGAGGAACGACTGGATGGCCGCTTCCCCGAGATCGAGCACGCCGCGATGGCGTTGCCGGAGGGCTGCGTGCTGGACGGAGAGCTGCTGGCCTGGGACGAGACCGCCAACCTGCCGCGCGCATTCACCGCCCTGCAGACCCGCATCCAGCGTCGCAAGCCAGGAGCAGCGACTCTGCGCAACACGCCGGTACGCGTGCTCGCCTATGACCTGCTGGAGCACGATGGCGCGGATCTGCGTGAGCTGCCGTTGCAGGAACGGCGTACGCGGCTTGCCGCGGTCATCGGTGCACTGGACGATGTGCGGATCCAGCTGTCGCCCGACGTTGCCGCCGTCGACTGGGCGCAGGCGGCGGCGATGCGCGATGTGGCACGCGAACGTGGCGTGGAAGGGCTGATGCTGAAACGACGCGGCTCGCCCTACCTGGCTGGGCGACGCCGCGGTGACTGGTGGAAATGGAAGGTCGATCCGCTCACCATCGATGCGGTGCTCCTGTACGCACAGGCTGGCCATGGGCGGCGCAGCACGCAGTACACCGACTACACCTTCGGCGTCTGGGACGGCGACACGCTGGTGCCGGTGGCCAAGGCGTATTCGGGCTTGGACGACAAGGAGATCCTCGCGCTTGATCGCTGGATCCGCGCCAACACCCGCGAGCGTTTCGGGCCGGTGCGCAGCGTACGCGCCGAACAGGTGTTCGAGCTGGGTTTCGAAGCGGTCAACCGCAGCAGCCGGCACAAATCGGGGATCGCCGTGCGCTTTCCGCGCATCCTGCGCTGGCGCCACGACAAGCCTGCCAGCGAGGCCGATCAGCTGGCCAGCCTGCAGGCGCTGGCGCGATGACCCGCAGCCAGGCACTGCGCCGGCTGGAAGACTGGTTCGCGGCACGCGGCTGGCGCTCACTGCCCTTCCAGCGCGCGATGTGGCGCCACTACCTGGCCGGCGAATCCGGGTTGCTGCATACGCCCACGGGCAGCGGCAAGACGCTGGCGATGTTCGGCGGGCCGTTGCTGCAGGCGCTGATCGATCCACCGCCCTCGCCCCGCCGCGCCAGTGCGGTGCGCCCATTGCAGGTGCTGTGGGTAACGCCCTTGCGCGCGTTGGCCAGTGATACCGCACGCGCGCTCCAGGCCGTCGTCGACGGCTTGGGACTGGGATGGCGTGTCGGCCTGCGCAGCGGTGACGCCAGCAACCGCGAGCGACGCCAGGCCCGCGAAGGCCGCATCGACGTACTGGTCACCACGCCCGAATCACTGGCGCTGCTGCTGAGCTATCCGGATACGTTGCCGCGCATGCGCCAGCTGCGCTGCGTGGTGGTGGACGAATGGCATGAGCTGCTGGGCAACAAGCGCGGTGTGCTGCTGCAGTTGAACCTGGCGGTGTTGCGCGATGCTGCGCCTGCAGTGCAGCTGTGGGGGCTTTCGGCCACGCTGGGCAACCTGGATGAGGCGTGCGACGTGCTGCTGCCCGGGCAGCCCGACGCGCCGATCGTGCAGGGCGTGCGCCCGCGCGCGATCAGCGTGCGCAGCCTGCTGCCGGAACCCGGCGAACGTTTTCCGTGGGCCGGGCATCTGGGCCTGGCGCAGCTGCCGCGGGTGCTGGACGCGTTGATGCGGGCACGCAGCAGCCTGTTGTTCACCAACACCCGTGCGCAGGCAGAACTGTGGCATCAGGCGCTGGCCGCGGTCTGGCCGGAAACCCCGGACACGCTTGCGCTGCACCACGGCTCGCTGGATCCAGCGCTGCGCCAGCAGGTCGAGGATGGCCTGCGCGCGGGCGCGCTGCGCTGCGTGGTTGCCACCTCCAGCCTCGACCTCGGCGTGGACTTCCCCGAGGTTGAGCAGGTACTGCAGCTGGGCAGCCCGAAGGGCGTGGCCCGCCTGCGCCAACGCGCGGGACGTGCGCGTCACCGCCCGGGTGCCAGCGGTTCCATCCTGTGCGTGCCCAGCCATGCACTGGAGCTGGCCGAATACGCCGCGGTGCGCCGTGCATTGGCCCAAGGCGTGGTCGAAGCGCGCAGGCCGCCGACGCTGTCGCTGGATGTGCTGGCCCAGCATGCGGTCAGCCGCGCGCTGGCCGGTGGCTTCGACAGCGATGCGCTGCTGGCGCAGGTACGGCGTACCCATGCCTTCGCATCTCTCGGCGACGACGCATGGCAGGCCGTGCTGACGTTCATCGTGCAGGGTGGCCAGGCCCTGGCCCAGTACCCCGATTTCCACAAGGTCGTGCGTGATGCCGACGGCTACTACCGGATGCACGATCGCCGCCAGGTACTGCGCCATCGGCTGTCGATCGGCACCATCAGCAGCGATGGCAGCGTGCGCGTGCAGTTCCTGCGCGGTGGTGGCCTGGGTGCCGTGGAGGAACAGTTCGCCAGCCGCCTGCGTCGCGGCGACCGTTTCCAGTTCGCCGGGCGCCTGCTGGAACTGGTGCAGCTGCGCGACATGACCGCCTTCGTGCGGCTGGCACGAGGGCGCGGTGATGGTGTGGTGCCGCGCTGGCAGGGAGGCCAGTTGCCACTGTCGATGCCGCTCGGCCGCGAGCTGGAGTGGGTACTGTCCGGCGCCGACGACAGTGCCGAATCACGCTGGTTGTCCCCCTTGCTGGCACTGCAGCAGCAGTTGTCGGCGCTTCCCGGCCCAGAGCATCTGCTGGTGGAAGATGTGCGGCGCCGCGACGGCCAGTTCCTGTTCGTCTACCCTTTTGCCGGCCGTCACGTGCACGAGGCGCTGGCCGCCTTGCTGGCACTGCGCTGTACCCGCCGGCAGCGCAACAGCATCGGCTACGCGGTGAACGATCATGGCCTGGTGCTGGCACCGGCGCAGGCGATCGAACTGGATGCGGCGCGATGGCGAGCATTGTTCACCCCCGATCAGCTGCTGGACGATCTGCGTGCCGCGGTGAACCTGGGCGAGCTGGCGCGCCGCCAGTTCCGTGGCATCGCACGCGTAGCGGGCCTGCTGGTCCCCAGCCTGCCCGGCGGTATGCCGCGATCGCTGCGCCAGCTGCAGGCCTCGGCAGGCCTGCTCTACGACGTACTGCGCGAGCATGACCCCGGCCACCTGCTATTGGCATTGGCCGAACGCGAAGTGCTGCACGACAGCCTGGATCTGCCGGGACTACAGCAGGTCCTGGCAAGGATCGGCATGCAGGCCCTCTCGGTGCAGCACCCGACATCACTCACGCCACTGGGCTTCCCGTTATGGGCTGAACGCCAACGCGGGCAGTTCAGCAACGAGGACTGGCGCACCCGCGTGCAACGCGCGGCCCAGCAGCTGGAGCGCCGCCATGGCCGATGAACTGCCGCTGCTGCGCGCCGGCGAATCGCTGATACTGCTTGGCGCGCGTGCGCTGTACTGGCCCGCGCGGCAGGCGCTGTTGATCGCCGACCTGCACCTGGGCAAGGCCGATGTATTCCGCCGCGCCGGCATCGCATTGCCCAGCGGCGGCACCGGCGAAGACCTGCAACGCCTGCAGGGGCTGCTGGACAGGCATGCCTGTCGCGAGCTGTGGATCCTGGGTGACATCCTGCATGGACCGGCGCATCGCGCTGCGTGGTACCAGCAATGGCTGGCATGGCGCGAACGCAATGCTTCGCTGGACGTGCATGTCCTGCGCGGCAATCACGACCGCCAGCTGCCGCATGCTCAGTTGCAGGTACAGATCCACGATGAAGTACGGCTGCAGCCGTTCCTGCTTCGCCATGAGCCGATGCCCGATGCAGAGCTGCATGTGATCGCCGGGCATCTGCATCCGCAGGTCGCCTTGCCGCCATTGCGACGGCGCTTCCCCGCGTTCTGGCTGCGTGAGCGGATGACGGTGCTGCCGGCCTTCTCCGCGTTCACTGCCGGCATCGTGCCCGTGCCCGCCCGCGGCGAGCAAAGGGTCGCCTGCGTGGAAAACGGCCTGGTGCAACTGCCGGTGGCTTGAATCAGGCCGGACGAATGCCCAGCTGCGGCATCAACTGGAAATCAGGCGTGTCGCCCTCACGTCGTCGCGGCAACGCCTGGATCGCCGCCAGCATTTCCTGCGCGCAGGTGCGGATGCGCGCGTGGTGCTCCGCTGATGCATGACTGATCAGGCTGCCGACATGGAACTCGAACACGTCCTCCAGTACGTCGGGCTGGTCCTCGTGCAGCATCTGCAGCAATCCGCGCAGCTTGCAGATTTCCGATTCCAGCTCCTCGACCGCGAACAACATGGCGTCCTCCTCTTCAACATCAGCGGCACATCCGGGCCGCAACAGGCCGCAACGGCAGCGCCGCCCGGGCCACGCGCGATGTTGATCACGGAAAGGAAAACGGGCGACGCGCATTCGCGTGCAACCTACTTCTCGCATATCGGCGGTGAGGCAACCGTTAATTCAGGTGACGACGCGCTTCACGCATTGGCCGTGATCGCGTTGATACGAGGCATTTCCGCTGCAGTGGCCAGTGCGTCGACGAACGCCGGATCCAGTGCAAGTGCACCGAACCAGCCGTGCTGGGTGCCACTGAGCACGCGCAGCATGTGGCCACGGCCACCGGGCAGGCGCCCCATCGGGCCCAGCAGCACGTCACGCGCCTTCGCCCAGGCGTCGCGGTCGGACTGGAACAGCGGCGTCAGCCAACGACTCCAGCGCTGGTACACCGCAACGTGTGCCCTGCGTTGCGCCTGGTAGGCCTGCAGCGCGACCGTGCTGCCGCCGTAGGTGCGCACCGCATCGCGCAGCGCCAGCGCATCGAGCAGCGCCATGTTCACGCCCTGCCCCAGCTGCGGGCTCATCGCATGCGCGGCATCACCGGCCAGCACCATGCGGCCGTGGTGCCAGCGCGTCATCACCGCATCACGGTAGACCGCGCGCGCCAACTGGCCGGCATCACGCAGATGGGCGAAGCGCGCACTGGCCTGCGGCCACAGCGCATGCAGTTCATCCAGCCAGGGCGTCATGCCATCGGCCTGCCAGCGTTCGAAGTCGGCGCGTGGCAGGCTCCAGAAGAAACTCAGGCGCGGCGTGTCATCACCGGGGCGCGTGCCGACCGGCAGCAGTCCGATCATCTTGCGCGCGGCCACGTAACGCTGCCGCAACTCCTGCACGTGCGGCCAGTCCTCGGCCGGCAGCAGGCACCACAGCGCCCCCCACGGATACACGCGGTCCAGCCCGGCACCGCCGGCGATCGTGCCGCGCAGCGTCGACGCGGCGCCATCGGCGACCACTACCAGGTCGAACGGGCCATGCGTGCGCCCGTCGCTGTCGCGCAGACGGCCGTGTTCGGCATCCACCTCGGTAATGGTGGTACCGGCATGCAGCTGGCCCTCGCCTGCGCGCGCCTCGTCCAACAGCGAGAACAAGGCCCCGCGCTGCATGCCCAGGCCATGCAGGCGCGCATCCAGTCCCTCGTAGCGCATGTCCATCACCGCGCGCTCGCACGGCGTGTCGCCATACAGGCGGTGCACCGGCGCGGCATGTGCGCGCACGGAATCAAGCAGGCCCATCTGCCACAGTACCTGCAGGCCGCTGGGCTGCAGCAGGAAACCGGCACCCACCGGCCCCGGCGTGGGCACGCGTTCGAAGATCTCCACCTCGTGGCCGTCACGGGTGAGCAGGATGGACACTGCCTGTCCAGCGGTGCCGTAGCCGATCACGGCGATGCGCAGTCGTTCCGTCATGGCCGCATTGTGCCCGAGGCGGGTGGATCGCGAGCGGGTCGCGGGCAATCCGCGCAAAAAAAACCCCGCCGAAGCGGGGTTTTCAACGCACTGTCGAGTGGATCACTCGGCCGGCGTGATGTTCGAAGCCTGGGCACCCTTCGGGCCCTGGGTCACGTCATAGGTGACACGCTGGCCTTCCTGCAGGCTGCGGAAGCCCTTGGAGTTGATGGCGGAGAAGTGCGCGAACACGTCGGCGCTGCCATCCTCCGGCGAGATGAAGCCAAATCCCTTGGCGTCGTTGAACCACTTGACGGTACCGTTCGGCATGGTGATGCGAGACCTTATGCAATGAATGGGTGGTGTACGCTGAACCCGCGCACAAGCTGAGTATGCAAAGCTTGCTCGGGGAAGACAATCACCCCCGTGCCAATTCGCCCACCAGTTCCGGAAGTCCGTTGCCGGCCGCCTGCACGTTGGCCAGCACTTCGGCCATCGTGATCTCCTCACCATCACCACAGCCGGCAGCCCAGTTGGCGATGATCGCCAGGCAGGCGTAATCCAGCCCCAGCTCGCGTGCCAGGGCGGCTTCCGGCATGCCGGTCATGCCCACCAGATCGCAGCCGTCGCGGCGCATGCGGGCGATTTCAGCGATGGTTTCCAGGCGCGGGCCCTGTGTTGCGCCGTAGCAGCCACCGTCATGGACCGTGACGCCGGTCACTTTGGCCGCAGCCAGGATCTTGCTGCGCAGCATTGGTGTGTACGGGTGGCCGAAATCAACGTGGACCACGTCGGTGCCTTCTTCCTCACAGATCGTGCTGATGCGGCCCCAGGTGTAGTCGATGATCTGGTCCGGGCAGGCCAGCACGCGCGGACCAAAGTGTTCGGTGATGCCCCCCACCGTGTTCAACGCCAGCACGCGCTGCGCGCCCAGCTGCTGCAGCGCGGCCAGGTTGGCGCGGTAGTTGATCTTGTGCGGCGGCAGCGAATGGCCTTCGCCATGCCGCGCCAGGAACGCCACGCGATGGCCGAGCAGCGTACCAACGCGCACCGGGCCCGACGGACGTCCGAAGCGGGTGTCGACCTCGTGGGTCTGCACGTCGTCAAGCTTGGCCAGGTTATAGACACCGGTACCGCCGATCACAGCCAGGGCGATCTGTTGCATTCGAAGCACTCCATGAAAAGACGAACGCCGGCACCCGAGGATGCCGGCGGCAGAAGAAGACGCGCCGCGGGCGGCTGCGCCGTTATTCCTTCATCGCGTAGATGGCCGGCACGCAGCGCAGGGTTTCGTTGACGTCCATGCCGAAGCCGAACACGTAACGGTCCGGCAGTTCGATGCCGGCGTAGTCGGCAGTCACGTCCGGCAGCGCGCGGTCGTGCTTCTTCACCGTCATCGCGGCGATGCGCACGTCGGTCGCGCCCTGTTCCAGGCACCAGGTGCGCACGCCCTGCAGGGTGTAGCCCTCGTCGAGGATATCGTCGACCAGCAGCACGCGGCGGCCGAACAGCGAGGTGGCCGGCTTGTGCTTCCAGACCAGGTCGCCGCCGGTGGTTTCACCGCGGTAACGGGTGGCGTGCAGGTAATCGAACTGCACGTCCTGGCCGCGCGCGCCCAGTTCCAGCGCCAGCTGGCCGGCAAACGGCAGCGCACCGTGCATGATGGACAGGAACAGCGGCACCTCGCCCTTGTAATCGCGCGCGATGGCGTCGGCGATACCAGCGATGGCCTTGTCGATGGTGGGGCGGTCGACCAGCAGGTCAGCCTGGGCCAGGGCCTGGGAAATGGTGAGGTTGGGCATCAGACGGTTCTTCCAAGGGTTTCAAGCAGACGGGATTGGGTGTCGCCATGGCGGGCATCGGCCAGCAGGCCGTCCCAGCCGAGCGCGCCGCGGCCCAGCAGGCCCAGCAGCGCAGCAGTATTGAGGGAGCGTCCCTGCACGGCGTGCAGGGCTTCATCGACCAGTTCCGGGTGGCAGACCAGCACCACGTCGCAGCCGGCATCCAGATGCGCGTGCACGCGCGCCGGCACGCCGCCCGCACTGTGCGAGGCGGCCATGCCGATGTCATCGGAGAACACCACGCCGCGGAAGCCGAGCTCGCCGCGCAGGATGTCCTGGATCCAGCGCGGCGAATAGCCGGCCGGTTCCGGTGCCACCTGCGGATAGATCACGTGCGCCATCATCACCGCGTCGGCACCGGCGGCGATGCCGGCCTGGAACGGGACCAGGTCCTGGGCGCGCAGCTCGTCCAGCGCGCGCGGGTCGATCGCGGTATCCACGTGGGTGTCTTCCAGCACGGTGCCATGGCCGGGGAAATGCTTGAGCGTGGCGGCCATGCCGACCGCATGCATGCCGCGCACGTAGGCGGCGGTGAACGCGGCCACCACCTGCGGATCTTCACTGAAGGCGCGGTTGCCGATGGCGCGGTTGCCACGGCCCAGATCGACCACCGGCGCGAAGCTCAGGTCCAGGCCGCTGGCGCGCACTTCGCTGGCCATCAGCCAGGCGTGCTGCTCGGCCAGGGCCAACGCCTGCTGCGGGTCGGTGGCGTACATCGCCCCGATGTCCTGCAGTGGCGGTAACTCGCTGTAGCCCTCGCGGAAGCGCTGCACGCGGCCGCCTTCCTGGTCCACGCAGATCAGCTGCGGGCGCGGCGCGGCAGCGCGGATCGCCGCGCTCAGATCGGTCACCTGCTGGCGCGAGGCGAAGTTGCGCTTGAACAGCACCACTCCGGCCACGGCATCGTGCTGCAGCCAGTCACGTTCCTGGGCGGTCAGTTCGGTGCCGGCGACGCCGATCAGCAGCATGGTCGATCTCCACAACGCGCGCCCGCATGGCGCAGTGCCGCATTGTCGCAGAACCGGCCGACAGGCGCAGTGGTCAGAAAAAGGGGACGGAGGGGATTAAGCCGCAATCGGCCCCTACGGGCTGGATACGTCTTAATTCCCTCCGTCCCCTTTTCGGATCCGGTCAGACCTTGCAGCCGTCCGGGCCGCAGGCCTCGTCGCCGTCAGCCGGGGCCGCAGGCGCGCCCTGCTCGGCGGCGATCTGGCGCAGGGCGTTGGCGAAGGCCTCGGGGGGCTGCGCCCCGGAAATGGCCCACTTTCCATCGATGACGAAGGTCGGCACCGAGGAAATGCCCAGCGCATGGGCCTGCGCCAGCTTGGCTTCGACCTCGGCCAAGCCGCGGTCGGAGGCCAGCATCTGCGTGATTTCACCCGCGTCGAGGCCGCCTGCCGCGCCCGCCTTGATCAGCACCGAGGGGTCCGCCAGGTTCTGACCGTGCTCGAAGTGGGCGCGGAACAGTGCGTCGCCCACCGCATCCTGCACGCCGTGCTCGCCCGCCAGCCACAACACCCGGTGCGCCGGCAGCGTGGTCACCCGCACCTGGCCCTGGCTGAAGTCCATCGGCAGGCCCTCGGCCCGCGCGGTGGTCTGGGTCTGGCCGAGGATCTGTTCGGTACGCTCAACGCCGCCGAACTTGCGCACATAGGCCTCGCGCAGCGGCACCGGGGTGGCGTCAGCATCCGGGTCGAGCTGGAACGGCTGCCAGTGGATATCGAGTTCAGGCGCGTTGGCGCCCAGCAACTGCACGCCCTGCTGGAAACGATGCTTGCCGATCCAGCACCAGGGGCAGACCACGTCGGAGTAGATGTCGATTCTCATCCTTTCCACATGGGGGCCGACACCCTCGATAAAAGGGGACGGAGGGGATTAAGTCGTTTCCCGCACAGATGGGGTAAAGACGACTTAATCCCCTCCGTCCCCTTTTTTGCGGCCTCACCACTCTGAATACGGGTGGCTGGCCAGGGCAACGTTGTAGTAGCGGGCATCATCGGTGACTTCGGCACCCACCCAGTCCGGCAGGTCGATGGTCTGGTCAGCGCTGTCCAGCTCAACCTCAGCCACTACCAGGCCGGCGTTGTCGCCGAGGAACTCGTCCACCTCCCAGGTCAGGCCGGCGTGTTCGACCAGATGGCGGCGCTTGTCGATCAGGCCGCCCACGCACAGCGCCAGCAGTGCGCGCGCATCGTCCACCGGGATCGGGTAGTCGAACTCCTGGCGGGTGTGGCCGATGGTTCGCGACTTCAGGTTCAGCGCGGCGTGGTCGCCTTCGATGCGCACGCGCACCGAAGCGTTCTGGGTGCCGCGATCGAGCGCGCCCATGTCGTTGATGTAGCCCTGCGCCATCGGGATCACCCGGTGCGCGGCGGTGCGCCAGCCATCACTGCTGACGAGGAATTTGCGTTCGATTTCGATGCCCATCGCGCCATTATGCGCGATGGGCATGACAGCCGATCAGCGCTTCTCGAATACCGCGATGCTTTCCACGTGTGCGGTGTGCGGGAACATGTCCATGGCACCGGCACTGACCAGGGTGAAGCCCTGTTCGTTGACCAGATAGCCGGCATCGCGTGCCAGCGAACCCGGGTGGCAGCTGACGTAGACGATGCGCTTGAACTGCTTCAGCGGCAGCTGCTGCAGCACTTCGATCGCGCCCGAGCGCGGCGGATCCAAGAGCAGCTTGTCGAAGCCCTGGCGCATCCACGGCGTGCTGCGCTGGTCCTGGGTGAGGTCGGCGCTGAAGAACTGGGCGTTGGTCAGGCCGTTGCGCTCGGCATTCTCACGGGCCCGCGCGACGAGGCCAGCATCGCCTTCCACACCGACCACTTCGCGCACGCGGCGCGCCAGCGGCAGGGTGAAGTTGCCCAGGCCGCAGAACAGGTCCAGCACACGCTCGTCCTCACCCGGCTCCAGCAGGTCCAGGGCGTGGGCGATCATCTTCTCATTGAGCTTGGCGTTGACCTGGATGAAGTCCAACGGACGGAACGCCAGCTCCACGTCCCACGGCGCCAGCCGGAACGACAGCGGCACGCCCTGCCCGTCCAGCGGCTGCACGGTATCCACGCCACCGGACTGCAGGTAGATCACGAAGCCATGCTGCTGGCCGAAGGCGGCCCAGGCCACGCGGTCGGCATCGCTGAGCGGCTGCAGGTGACGCACGGTCAGGACCACGGCCTGGTCGCCGGCAATGAATTCGATCTGCGGGATATCGCGCTTGCCATCGAGCGATTCGATGAAGCTGGAAAGCGCCTCGACCTTGGTGCCGATTTCCGGGATCACGGTCAGGCACTGGCTGAGGTCGGCGACGAATCGCGGATCCTGTTCACGGAAGCCGACCAGGGTCTTGTCCTTCTTTTCGACCCGGCGCACCGAGAAGCGGCCCTTGCGCCGGTAGCCCCAGCTCTCGCCGACCAGCGGCGCCAGCACGGTGCCCGGCTTCACGTGGCCGATGCGCTCCAGGTTGTCCATCAGCACGCGCTGCTTGGCGACAATCTGCTGGTCTTCGTCCAGGTGCTGCAGCACGCAGCCGGCGCAGGTGCCGAAGTGCGGGCACTTCGGGGTGACGCGCTGCGGCGAGGCCTGCAGCACTTCCACCGTACGCGCTTCGTCGAAATGGCGGCTGCGGGCGGTCTGTTCGGCCATGACCACCTCGCCCGGCAGGGCGCCGCTGACGAAGGTGACCTTGCCGCCCTCGCCTTCACGGCGGGCGACGCCGCGACCATCATGGCTGAGGTCGAGGATCTCGGTCTGGAACGGGGTACGGTCGATGCGGGAGCGGGATCGGGCCACGTGGCAACAGGCTGCGGGCAAAAATGGGGGCGTATTGTCGCAGATCCTGACCGGCAGGGTCCGGACCCGCTTGCGCCCGCCGCCGCTGTGCTTGATGATTGCAGCAGCTGACATGGAGGCAGCCCTGATGCAGATGACCCCGCGGGCCAGCCGGCCCCGCTTCCTGCTTGTCGAGGACGACATCATCAGCCGCGGTTTTTTCAAGGCGGCGTTGGAAACGTTACCGGCGGACGTGGACACCGCAGACTCATTGGCCAGTGCCCTGGCCAGCGCCGAGCCCGGCGCGCATGACCTGTGGCTGATCGACGTCAACCTGCCTGACGGCAATGGCGCGCAGCTGCTGCGCGAACTGCGCCGTTCACATCCCGACACCCCGGCGTTGGCGCATACCGCCGACGGCGATACCTCGATCCATGCGCGCCTGCGCGAGGCCGGTTTCAGCGACACGCTGGTCAAGCCGCTGGGCCGCGACCAGCTGCTGAAGGCGGTGCGCCGCGCCCTGGTCAACAGCCCGGCCGGGATCGTCATGGCCCAGGCGCCGGCCGCGGTCGAGCTGCAGGTACAGGACTGGGACGAGACTGCGGCACTGGCCGCGCTCAATGGCCAGCGCAACCACCTGATCGCGCTGCGCGAGCTGTTCCTGGCCGAGCTGCCGGGCGTACGCGATGCGGTCGAGCAGGCGGTGGACCAGCATGACGAGCGCCAGCTGCGCAGCCAGTTGCATCGGCTGCAGGCGAGCTGTGGCTTCGTGGGCGCGGCGCGGTTGGGCCGGGCGGTGCGCCAGTTGCATCATGCGCCGGAGTCCGGGCAGGCCCAGGCGGGGTTCCGCGACGCGGTGGCTGCCCTGCTGCATTAAGGGTTGTTCGGCAGGGCTGCGCCCTGCACCTGCCGAAGCCTTCAAGCCAGGGCAACGTCAAAGGCCAGAGCCAGAGCGGCTCTGGCT
>NZ_JASJSQ010000067.1:0-27777 GCF_030236855.1 Stenotrophomonas maltophilia group sp. Smal13 | reverse complement strand
GGTCTTGCCGTGTGCGCAGGACCGCGCACACGAGCAAGCGGCGACCGAGCTTACAAGGACGTACTTGCAGCGACCCCCGCAACCGGACCCACCCCGCCATCCCGCAGGAAACCAGCTGTTGCTGTTGCTTCGGCTGTTGCTGTTGCTTCGGCGGGTGCAGGGCGCAGCCCTGCCAAGAGCTCCCCATTCAGGCAGGTAACTGCAGGTCACAGGATAAGCAGACGCCTTGTTGCCTCCGCCAATCGGGTCCACATTCCTGTGCAGGAGACGGGCCGCCGCCCGTTGTCGAGACACCAGGAGACCTGCATGTCCGCTGCCCCCAGCACCGCCATTTCCCGCGATCCGGCCACCGGCCAGCAGATCGCCAGCCATCCCTTCGCCACCGACGCCGAACTGGAAACAATCCTGGATCGCGGCCAGGTTGGCTTTGCGGCCTGGAGCGCCAGGAGCCTTGAACAGCGTGCAGACGTACTGCGTGCGATGGCGGTGGTACTGCGCCGTGACCGTGAAAAGCTGGCCGCGCTGGCCACCGCCGAAATGGGCAAGGTCCAGGCCGAGTCGCTGGCCGAGATCGAGAAGTGCGCCGTGCTGTGCGACTGGTACGCCGACCACGGTGCGCAGTTCCTGCGCGACGAACCGACCCAGGTGCCCGACGACAAGGCTTACGTGTCCTACCTGCCGCTGGGCGTGGTGCTGGGCATCATGCCGTGGAACTTCCCGTACTGGCAGGTGATGCGCGCGGCGGTACCGATCCTGATGGGCGGCAACGGCTTCCTGCTTAAGCCGGCCGAGAACACGTCGGTACCGCGCAGCTGCTCGACGCCGCCTGGCGCGATGCCGGTCTGCCGGAAGGCACCTTCATCGCCGCCAACATCAGCCGCGACGGCACCAGCCGCGCGATCGCCGATGACCGCATCGCGGCGGTGACCCTGACCGGCAGCGTGGCCGCCGGCCGTAGCATCGCCGCCCAGGCCGGGCAGGCGCTGAAGAAGGTGGTGCTGGAACTGGGTGGCTCGGATCCGTTCATCGTGCTGGCCGACGCCGATCTGGACGCTGCCGTCGATGCAGCGGTGGCTTCGCGCTTCCAGAACACCGGGCAGGTCTGCATCGCCGGCAAGCGCATCATCGTTGAAGACGCGGTGTACGACCGCTTCGTGGCGCAGTTCTGCCAGAAGGTGCAGGCGCTGACCATCGGCGACGGCCCTGAAGCCGGCAACCGTATCGGCCCGATGGCACGCCAGGACCTGCTGGAACAGCTGGACGCGCAGGTACGGGCCTCGGTGGACGCGGGCGCGAAGCTGCTGGTCGGCGGCCATCAGCTGGATCGCCCGGGTGCGTTCTACGCGCCCACCGTGCTGGCCGACGTGGAGCCGGGCATGCAGGCTTTCGATACCGAAACCTTTGGTCCGGTTGCCTCGATCAGCCGTGCCCGCGATGCCGACCATGCGGTGGAACTGGCCAACCAGAGCGAGTTCGGCCTCAGCGGCAACCTGTGGACCGGCGACCGCGCACGGGCCATGCAGCTGGCGCGCCGGCTGCAGACCGGCGGCGTGTTCGTCAACGGTTTTTCCGCCTCTGACCCGCGCGTGCCGATCGGCGGCGTGAAGAAGAGCGGCTTCGGCCGCGAGCTCTCGCACTTCGGCATCCGCGAATTCGTCAACGCGCAGACGGTGTGGTTCGACAAGCGTTGACGCGCAGCTTCCATCCTTCCTGCAACGATCCATCATCAGTCCAGCGAAAAGGACGGCATTCCAATGTCCAAGGGTTCAGATCTGCTCGTCGCCGCGCTTGAGAACGAAGGCGTCGAGCGTATTTTCGGTATTCCCGGCGAAGAGAATCTCGACGTGGTCGAGTCGCTGCGCCATTCCAGCATCGAGCTGGTCATCACCCGCCACGAACAGGCGGCCGTGTTCATGGCGGCCACCTATGGCCGCCTGACCGGCAAGCCGGGCGTGTGCCTGGCCACGCTCGGCCCGGGCGCGCTCAACTTCACCACCGGTGCCGCCTACGCGCTGCTTGGCGCGTGGCCGGTGATCATGATCACCGGCCAAAAGGGCATCGTCGCCAGCAAGCAGGCGCGTTTCCAGATCGTCGACATCGTCAGCACCATGAAGCCGCTGACCAAGCAGGCGCGGCAGATTGTCTCGGCGCGCACCATTCCGACCATCGTCCGCGAGGCGTTCCGTACCGCGCTGGAAGAGCGCCCGGGCCCGGTGCTGCTGGAGCTGCCCGAAGACATCGCGGCCGATGAGGTCGGGGAGGTGGCGCTGATTCCGCCGCACGCGGTGGATCGTCCCATTGCCAGTCCGGAAGCACTGGACCGCGCGGCGGAGATCATCCGCAACGCCAGGCGCCCGCTGCTGATGATCGCCTCGGCGGCGTCGCGGCCGCAGTCCAGCGAAGCGCTGTCGGCGTTCGTGCTGCGTGCCGGCATTCCGTTCTTCACCACGCAGATGGGCAAGGGCGCGGTGGCCGGTGGTTCGGGCCTGTACATGGGTACCGCGGCGCTGACCGAGCGAGACTATGTGCACATGGCCATCGACCAGGCCGACGTGATCGTGACCATTGGCCATGAGGTCACGGAGAAACCGCCGTTCGTGATGCGCCCGGGTGGGCCGACCGTGATCCATATCGGCTATTCGCAGGCAGCGGTGGAGCAGGTGTACTTCCCGCAGGTGGAAGTGATCGGTGACATCGGCCGTTCGCTGACCCAGCTGGCCGACCGTATCGAAGGTGCAGTGCCGAACGCCGACGCGCTGCTGCCGCTGCGCGCGACCATTCTGGAACACTTGGCTGACCGTGCCGAGGAAGCTGGATTCACCCCGCAGCGGCTGGTGCACGACGTGCGCCAGGTGATGCCGCCGGACGGCATCGTGGCGCTGGACAACGGCATGTACAAGATCTGGTTTGCGCGCAATTACCGCACCCAGGTGGCCAATACGCTGCTGCTGGACAACGCGCTGGCGACGATGGGCGCGGGCCTGCCGTCGGCGATCATGGCCTCGATCCTGTACCCGCAGCGGCGGGTGCTGGCGGTGTGCGGCGATGGCGGTTTCATGATGAACAGCCAGGAGCTGGAGACCGCGCGGCGGCTGGGCCTGAACCTGGTGGTGTTGATTCTCAACGACGGCGCCTACGGGATGATCCGCTGGAAGCAGGCGGTGGATGGCTTCACCGACTACGGCATGACGTTCAGCAACCCGGATTTCGTGAAGTATGCGGAAGCCTATGGCTGCAAGGGGCATGAGGTGACGGCCATCGAGCAGTTCATCCCCACGCTGGAGGCGGCGTTCAACGAGGGTGGGGTGCACCTGGTATCGGTGCCGATCGACTACTCGGAGAACCAGCGGGTGCTGGTGGACGAGCTGCGGCAGGCGTTCCCCGGGAACGGTTGACGCCTACCGGGGCATCGGTTCCCCGGAATCCGGTAGGTGTCGACCTTGGTCGACACGATGGAGCGCCAACCAAGGTTGACGGCTACCAGAGCGGCGGGCAGCGGACCTGGTAGGTGTCGACCTTGGTCGACACGATGGAGCGCCAACCAAGGTTGGCGGCTACCAGGCGGCGGGCAGTGGGCCTGGTAGGTGTCGACCTTGGTCGACACACGGACCGCCAACCAAGGTTGGCGGCAACCGGGCAGCGGGCCCGGCCCAGGGCTGGGGCGGGGCGGTTTTGGTATGCTGGGCAACCGGCTGTGCCGGGCGCAACATCCCCCCTCACTACACGATTCCCGCAGATCCATGAGCGAAGCTACCGATACCCCCCCCGTTGACGAAAACAAGTTGATCGCCGAGCGCCGCGAGAAACTCAAAACGCTGCGTGGGCAGGGCATCGCGTACCCGAACGACTTCCGTCGCGAGGACTTCGCCGGCCGCCTGCAGGAAGAATTCGCCGACGCCGAGCAGTGGACCGCCGAGGCCCTGGAAGGCAACGGCCGCCAGGTGAAGATGGCGGGCCGCCTGATGGCCAAGCGCATCATGGGCAAGGCCAGCTTCGCGCAGATCCAGGACGAGTCCGGCCGCATCCAGCTGTTCCTGCAGGGTGCCGTGCTGGGCGATGCCTACACCGCCTTCAAGGGCTGGGACGTGGGCGACATCATTGCCGTTGAAGGCGGCCTGACCCGAACCAAGACCGGCGAGCTGTCGGTCAAGGCCGAATCGATCCGCCTGCTGACCAAGTCGCTGCGCCCGCTGCCGGACAAGTGGCATGGCCTGGCCGACGTCGAGCAGCGTTACCGCCAGCGTTACGTCGACCTGATCGTGACTCCGGAGTCGCGCGCGGTGTTCATCAAGCGCTCGAAGATCATCCGCGCCATGCGCGCGTGGCTGGACAACCGCGACTTCCTCGAAGTCGAAACGCCGATGATGCATTACATCCCCGGCGGCGCGGCGGCCAAGCCGTTCACCACCCACCACAATGCGCTGGACCTGGACCTGTACCTGCGCGTGGCGCCGGAGCTGTACCTCAAGCGCCTGACCGTGGGTGGCCTGGAGCGCGTGTACGAGATCAACCGCAACTTCCGCAATGAAGGCGTCAGCACCCGCCACAACCCGGAATTCACCATGATGGAGCTGTACGAGGCCTATGCCACGTACAACGAGATCATGGACCTGACCGAAGGCGTGATCCGTGACGTGGCCACGACCGTCAACGGTTCCACCGAAGTGGAGTGGGACGGCGCGAAGATCGACCTGGGCCCGGCCTTCCGCCGCTGGCGCATGGACGAGGCGGTGCGCCACCACAACCCGGAAATCTCTGCTGCCGACTGCACCGACCGCGATGCACTGCTGCGCCATTGCGAGCGCTTGAAGATCCGCGTCAAGCCGTCCTACGGCTGGGGCAAGCTGCTGCTGGAGATCTTCGAAGCCACCGTCGAGCACACCCTGATCCAGCCGACCTTCATCACCGACCATCCGGTGGAGGTCTCGCCGCTGGCCCGTGCCAACGACAACGATCCGGGCTACACCGACCGCTTCGAGCTGTTCGTCAACGGCAAGGAGCTGGCCAATGGCTTCTCCGAGCTGAACGACCCGGAAGACCAGGCCCAGCGTTTCCAGGCCCAGGTAGCCGCGAAGGAAGGCGGCGATGACGAGGCCATGCACTACGACGCCGACTACATCCGTGCGCTGGAGTACGGCATGGCACCGACCGGCGGCCTCGGCATCGGCGTCGATCGCCTGGTGATGCTGCTGACTGGCAGCAGCTCGATCCGTGACGTGCTGCTGTTCCCGTACATGCGTCCGGAGCAGTAAGTCGTCTTTTTGACTCCTGTTTGTGCGCGCCGTCGCGAAATGAGACGGCGCGATTGACGCCTCCCGCACTCGGCGTATCGTTAATGCACTACCTTGACGTCTGTTATGGCTTGATCGGCGCCAGGGGGAGTGCGCATTGTGGAGAGTCCGCTTCACAATGTGATGACGATCATGAACCGGGACGCATGACACGGGAGTCAGGCCGATGCAGGGTGCGAGCGTTCGCAGCGGCAGGGTATCCTCGCCTGCTGATGATCCAGCATGGTCGAGAAACCAGGCAGAGTACGCGTTGAACATCGTCATTGTTGACGACCAGACGTCCGCCCGGACGATGCTGCGTCACGTCATCGAAGATATCGCGCCGGAACTGAGCGTGTATGACTTCGGTGATCCGTTGACCGCATTGGCCTGGTGTGAGGCGCATCCGGTCGACCTGCTGCTGCTCGATTACCGCATGCCGGAAATGGACGGGCTGGAGTTCGCCCGCCGTTTCCGTCGCCTGCCCAAGCATCGCGACATTCCGGTGATCCTGATCACCGTGGTCGGCGACGAGCCGATCCGTCAGGCGGCGCTGGAAGCGGGGGTCATCGACTTCCTGGTCAAGCCCATCCGTCCGCGCGAACTGCGCGCGCGCTGCTACAACCTGTTGCAGCTGCGCCAGCAGACCGAGAACGTGAAGCAACGCGCGTTGTCGCTGGAGCAGCGCTTGCTGGCCAGCATGCACGAGGTCGAGGAACGCGAGCGTGAGACACTGTCGCGGTTGGCGCGGGCGATCGAGTTCCGTGATGCCGGCACCAGTGCCTACCTCGAACGCATGGCGCGCGTGGCAGGGCTGATCGCCGAGCAGCTCGGCCTGCCCGAAGACGACGTGCGCCTGATCGAGATGGCCGCGCCGCTGCATGACATGGGCAAGATCGCCATTCCCGATGCAGTGCTGCTCAAGCAGGGCAAGCTCAACGACGAGGAGCTGGCGATCATGCGCCGGCACCCACGCATCGGCCATGAGCTGCTCAGTGGCAGCCAGAACCGCTTCATCCAGGTCGGCGCATTGATCGCGCTGCGCCACCACGAACGTTACGACGGCAGCGGCTACCCGGATGGGCTGGTCGGTGAGGCGATTCCGCTGGAAGCGCGCATCGTCGCCGTGGCCGACGTCTTCGACGCACTCATCTCACCCCGTCCGTACAAGGAAGCATGGACCATGGAAGCCACACTGGCCTATCTGTATGCCCAGCGTGGCCGCCTGTTCGATCCACGCTGCGTGGATGCGCTGATGCGCGGCCACCAGCAGTTGATGGATATCTGCGCCCAGCACTCGACGGCATCGACGCGACCGGGTGGGTGACATGCAGGACCTGTTCGCACGCGTGAGGCGTCGGCTGGCGCAGCGTCCGGATTCGGAACATGGCCAGGCGATCGTGCGGGTGGTGCTGATCTCGCTGATCCTGGTCTATGTGCTGCTGTCCGGTGCGCGCCTGCACCGTCTGGAGCAGTACCAGGGCGTGCTGGCGACGGTACTGACCGGATTGGGACTTTCGCTGCTGCTGTTCGGTTGGCTGCTGTGGAAGCCGGAGCGCTCCGATCCGAGGCGGGTGGCCGGGATGCTGGCCGATTACGGCCTGATCGCGGTCGGCATGATCCAGATGGGTGAGCCGCTGGCGTGGGTGTATGCGGTGGTGATGTGGGTCACGGTGGGCAACGGCCTGCGCTTCGGGCCGCGTTACCTGGCCGCGGCCATCGTGCTGGCGATGGTCAGTTTCGGCACCACCGTGCTGTTGACCCCTTACTGGCAGGCCAACCTGGGGCTGGCCATTTCCCTGTGGTTGGGGTTGCTGGCAGTACCGTTGTGCTGCTCCTCCCTGCTGCGCCGAAGGATGCGACATCCGACCATGGATACGACTCCCGCCGCTGGTTCCGACAAGCGCTCGCTGCTGGCCCGCTTCAAGCAGCGCCTGTCCGGGCGCGAGGACAGCGAGCACGCGCAGAACCTGATCCGCATCATCATCACGGCGCTGTTCATCAGCTATCTCGGCTGGCGCTCGCTGAGCGGCGGCGGTGAGGCATTGACTGCGACGTGGCTGATCCTCGCCTTCGAGCTGACCATTTCCGCCGGCCTGCTGACCGCGATCCTGGTCAATCCGGGTGTGTCGCATGTGCGCCGGGTGATCGGCATGCTGACCGACTACACCTGCATGGCCTGGATCATGACCATCCAGGGTGAGCCGGCGGCACCGCTGTATGCGGTGATGCTGTGGGTCACGATCGGCAATGGCATGCGCTACGGCAGCACCTACCTGCGCGTGGCCACGGCCATGGGCTGCCTGGCCTTCCTGTGCACGGTGATGCTGTCGCCGTACTGGCGCGGCCACGACTATCTGGGCTGGGGCCTGCTGCTGGGCCTGGGCGCGATTCCGCTGTACTTCGATTCGCTGCTGCATGCCTTGACCCGGGCGGTGGCAGAGGCGCGCCAGGCCAACGAAGCCAAGAGCCGTTTCCTGGCCAACATGAGCCATGAGTTCCGCACGCCGTTGAACGGGCTGGCCGGCATGACCGAAGTGCTGGCCACCACCCGCCTGGACGACGAACAGCGCGAGTGCCTGAACACCATCCAGGCCTCGACCCGCAGTCTGTTGGCGCTGGTGGAAGAGGTGCTGGACATCTCCGCGATCGAAGCCGGCAAGGTGCGCGTGGAGTGGCACGAGTTCGCGCTGGCCGACGTGCTGCAGGCGATCAACCTGATCCTGACCCCGCAGACCCGCTCCAAATCGCTGGACTATCGCGTGCAGGTGGATGACAACGTGCCGCCGCGCCTGCTGGGTGATGCCGGTCATCTGCAGCAGATCCTGCTCAATCTGATGGGTAACGCGGTCAAGTTCACCGACAGCGGCTACGTGCATCTGCGCGTGTCCAGCCCCGATGTGCTGGGTAGCGAGCGGATGCGCCTGCGATTCGAGATCGTCGACAGCGGCATCGGCGTGCCGGTGGCGCTGCGCGGCCGGCTGTTCAATGCCTTCGAGCAGGGCGATGTCGGCCTGGCCCGCCGGCATGAAGGCACCGGTCTGGGCACCGCCATTGCCAAGGGCCTGGTCGAGTCGATGGGCGGGCAGGTCGGTTATGCGCCGAACAGCCCGCGTGGCAGCGTGTTCTGGGTCGAGATCACGCTGGACGTCGCAGACACTTCATCAGCCCCGGCGGTTCCGTCCGAGGTGGCTGAAGCCGGCAATGTCATCGCGTTCTCCAATCCCTTCCTGCGCCATCGTGCGCGCGTGCGCAGCCTGCGGGTGCTGGTGGCCGACGACCACGAAGCCAACCGCATGGTGCTGCAGCGGTTGCTGGAGAAGGCCGGCCACAAGGTCACCTGCGTCAATGGCGGCGCCGAAGTGCTCGATGCGTTGGAGCAGGCCAGTTACGACGCAGCGATCGTCGATCTGCACATGCCCGGCATGAGCGGACTGGACCTGCTCAAACAGTTGCGGGTGATGCAGGCCAGTGGCATGCCTTACGTTCCGGTCATGGTGCTGAGCGCGGACGTCACCCCCGAGTCCATCCTGCGTTGCGAGCAGGCCGGTGCCCGCGCCTTCCTTGCCAAGCCCGTGGTGGCCACCCGTCTGCTGGAAGTGCTGGCCGATGTCGCCGCCAACACCCGCGCCGAGTCCGGCATCCAGTCGGTGCCGGCATTGCCGGTTGGCGATGGCGTGCTCGATACCGCGGTGCTGGACGAGCTGGCGTCGCTGGGCATGGGCGATGGCTTCGAACGCAAGTTCATCGACCAGTGCCTGGCGGACGTCGACGCGAGCATGGGCCAGCTGCAGGGCTGCGGCGAGCGCCAGGCCTGGGAGGATTTCCGCGAGCACGCACACGCGCTGCGCGGTGTGGCGAGCAACCTGGGGCTTGTCCAGGTTGCCGCCTCCAGTGGCGAAATCATGCGCATGGCGGACTGGCAGCTGAAGGGTGAATGGAACGCCCGCCTCGGCAGCCTGGCGACTGCCCTGCGCAACGGCAGGAATGCGTTGGCTGCCCGTAGTGCGGGAGCATCGCACCGCGACGACAGCGAGCGCAGCCCGTCCTGACCCGCCAGACGGTCAGGCCGGGTCGCCATTGCGCCGGGCCTGCGCCCGTACCAGCCGATCCATGGTGCGCAGGGACTTCTCGCCGAGCTGCATGGCGGTGTCCACCCAGATCTCGGTGATCCGCATCATTTCATGCAGCGGCACCATGGTGGCGATCTCGTTGACCTCACGCATCGCCGCCCACGCGTGCGGAATGCGCCGGCTTTCCTTGATCACCTGTTCGACCGCGGCAACACCTTCGCCCACCGGCACCACGATGTCGACCAGGCCCATCTCCTTCAGCTGGCTGGCGGTGTAGAGGTTGCCTTCCAGCATGATCTTCTCGGCCAGGCGCGGGCTGATCCGCTGGCACAGGAAGGAGTAGGCGCCCATGCCCGGGAACAGGTCGAACAGCACCTCGGGCAGGCCCATCAGCACGCCTTCCTCGGCGACGATGGTGTGGCAGCTCAGTGCGGCCTCGAAGCCGCCACCCAGTGCATTGCCCTGGACCAGGGCGATGCTGTGGGCACGGGTGCCCAGGCCGGCATGGAAGGCATGCACGCCGCGCACGCAGCGTTGGGCATAGTCGAGCAGGCGGGCACGGTCGCCCTCGCGGATCAGGCGGCAGAACAGTTCGAGATCGCCACCCAGGTTGAACACGTCGCTGTCCGAGGCAAGAACGACATGGGGTGACAGAGCGTGCGAGGCGCTGAGGCGATCGCCCAGTTCGCGCTGGTAGTCGACGATGTCATCGACCAGACGCGAGGCGAAGCACGGCCGGCCCGGCTGGTTGACCAGGTTGGCGTGCATGTGGATCCAGTAGACATCCCGCTCGGGTTCTTCGGTGATACGCAGGGTAGGGTGCTGCGAGGGACGGGTGATGATGGGGCGTACTGCGGACATGGGAGTTCTCCGTGTGACCGTCCGGCCAACCGCAGAGCGGACGGAGAGGAGTGAGGGGGCGGGCTGAACGTGCGGCGGCGACTGATTCTATGCACCCGTCGTGAACCGCCCGCAAGCGCTGTACCGGCCATGTTCCGGTAATAAAAAGACCCCGCCGTCTCCGGCGGGGTCCCTGTACTCTCCCGTTGCCCGGAAACCCTTACTGGGCGGGCGTATCACGCAGCTCGCGACGGAGAATCTTGCCGACGTTGGTCTTCGGCAGCTCCTTTCGGAATTCTACGATTCTGGGGTGCTTGTAACCGGTCAGGTTTGCCCGCGCATGTTCCTTGACCATTTCCGCGGTCAGGTTCGGGTCCTTCTTCACGATCACGACCTTGACCACTTCGCCGGACTTTTCGTCCGGGACACCGACGGCGGCGACTTCCAGCACGCCCGGCATCATCGCGATGACGTCTTCGACCTCATTCGGGTACACGTTGAAGCCGGACACCAGGATCATGTCTTTCTTGCGGTCGACGATGTAGAAGAAGCCCTGTTCGTCCATCTTCGCCATGTCGCCGGTGTGCAGCCAGCCGTCCGCATCGATGGCGGTGGCGGTTTCTTCCGGACGCTGCCAGTAGCCCTTCATCACCTGTGGGCCCTTGATGCACAGCTCGCCCACTTCGCCCAGCGCCAGGATGTTGCCGTTGTCGTCCTTGATGCAGGCATCGGTGGACGGGATCGGCAGGCCGATGGCACCGTTGTACTCGGGCAGGGTGAGCGGATTGATGCAGGCCGCGGGCGAGGTCTCGGTCAGGCCATAGGCTTCGACCAGGGTCACGCCGGTGACCTTCTTCCAGCGTTCGGCCACGGCACGTTGCACCGCCATGCCGCCGCCCAGGGTGAACTTGACCGAAGAGAAGTCGATCTCGTCGAAGCCCGGGGTGTTGAGCAGGCCGTTGAACAGCGTGTTGACGCCGGTGATGGCGGTGAAGCGGGTGCCCTTGAGCTCTTTGACGAAGCCCTTCATGTCGCGTGGGTTGGTGATCAGGTGGTTGCAGCCACCGAACTTCATGAAGACCAGCCCGTTCGCGGTCAACGCGAAGATGTGGTACAGCGGCAGGGCGGTGATGATCACTTCCTTGCCCGGCTCGATGCCCGAGGTGGACAGCCACGCCGACGCCTGCTGCATGTTGGCGATCAGGTTGCGGTTGGTCAGCATCGCGCCCTTGGCCACGCCGGTGGTCCCGCCGGTGTACTGCAGGAAGGCAATGTCGTCGTGGTCGATCTCGACCGGCGGAAGCGCGTGGCGGCTGCCCAGCTTGAGCGCCTGCTTGAAGCGGACGGCGCCCTTGATGTGGTAGTTGGGCACCATCTTCTTGATGTACTTCAGCACGAAGTTGACGATCGCGCCCTTGGCGCCGAGCAGGTCGCCCAGGCCGGTGGTGACCACGTGCTTGACCGGTGTATCGGCGATGACCTGTTCGACGGTGTCGCCGAAGTTGTCGACCACCACCAGGGCACTGACGCCGGCATCAACCAGCTGGTGCTTGAGTTCGCGCGCGGTGTACAGCGGGTTGACGTTGACCACGGTCAGGCCGGCGCGCAGCACGCCGAAGGTGGCCACCGGGTACTGCAGGCAGTTGGGCATCATCAGGGCGACGCGGTCACCCTTCTTGAGCTTGAGCTCACCCAGCAGGTAGGCGGCGAACTGGGTGACCAGCGCGTCCGTCTCACCATAGGTGAGGACCTTGCCGAAGCTGGAGTAGGCGGGACGGTCGCGGAATTTCGCGACGGAAGCGTCGAAGACCGAGGCGACCGAATGGAATTCGTTGACGTCGATTTCGGCGGGAACGCCTTTCGGATAGCTCTGCAGCCAGGGACGATCCAGACTCATATTCCCCCTCCAGGAATCGTGATGTTTTAGGTTACGGCCCTGAGCGTATCGACAATGGCCGTTCATTGCAGCATACCCCGCCGTAGGGAAAACGCGAAGAGGCCCCGAAGGGCCTCTTTGCTTGGTAATGCCGGCCGCTGGCTGGCATCTGCGCTCGATCGGGATTCCGGTGGATGCCGGCCAGCGGCCGGCAGTACCGTGGCCACAAGCGGGGCGCTTGCGTCAGCCCTGCTTGCGTACCGGTGCGCCGTTGGCCTTGTAGTACGGCGCGGTGCTGCGGGCCAGCGGGGTGCGGCCACGGATCACGTCGGCCAGCTTCTCGGCGATCATGATGGTCGGCGCGTTGAGGTTGCCGGTCACCACCTGCGGCATGATCGAGGCATCGACGATGCGCAGGCCTTCCAGCCCGTGCACGCGGCCCTGGCCGTCGACCACCGCCATCGGGTCATCGGCATGGCCCATCTTGTTCGAGCACGACGGGTGGTAGGCGGTCTCGGCATGCTCGCGGACGAACGCATCGATCTGCGCATCGGTCTGCAGTGCGCTGCCCGGCGAGATCTCGCGGCCGCTGTACGGAGCCAGTGCCGGCTGCGCGAAGATCTCGCGGGTGATCCGGATCGCCGCGCGGAACTCGCGCCAGTCCTGGTCGTGCGACATGTAGTTGAACAGGATGCTCGGATGTTCGCGCGGATCCTTCGAACGCACGTGGATGCGGCCGCGGCTGGGCGAGCGCATCGAACCGACGTGCATCTGGAAGCTGTGTGCCTTGATCGGGTTGGAGCCGTTGTAATTGATCGCCACCGGCAGGAAGTGATACTGCAGGTTCGGCCAGTCGAATTCGGCGTCGCTGCGGATGAAGCCACCGGCCTCGAACTGGTTGCTGGCGCCGATGCCGGTGCCCAGGAACAGCCACTCGGCACCGATGGCCGGCTGGTTGTACAGCTTCAGAGCCGGGGCCAGCGAGACGGGCTTCTTGCACTCGTACTGCAGGTACATCTCCAGGTGATCCTGCAGGTTGGCGCCGACGCCCGGCAGGTGGTGCACCAGGTCGATGTCCAGGCTGCGCAGCAGGTCGGCCGGGCCGACGCCCGAGCGCTGCAGGATCTGCGGCGAGGCGATGGCGCCGCCACACAGCAGCACTTCGCGGCGGGCGGTGGCACGCTGCGGCTGGTCGTTGTGCAGCCACTGCACGCCCACCGCACGCTTGCCCGAGAACAGGATGCGGTCGGTCAGCGCGTGGGTGACGATGGTCAGGTTCGGGCGCGGCTTGGCCAGGTCCAGGTAGCCACGGGCGGTGCTGGAACGACGGCCCTTCGGGGTCACCGTGCGGTCCATCGGGCCGAAGCCTTCCTGCTGGTAGCCGTTGAGGTCGTCGGTGCGCGGGTAGCCGGCCTGCACGCCGGCCTCGACCATCGCGGCGAACAGCTCGTTGTTGCCGGCCTTCGGCGTGGTCACCCGCAGCGGACCTTCGCCACCGTGGTAGTCGTTGGGGCCGATGTCACGGGTTTCGGCCTTGCGGAAGTACGGCAGGCAGTCCAGGTAGGTCCAGTCTTCCAGGCCGGGCATGCTGGCCCAGTTGTCGTAGTCCATCGCGTTGCCGCGGATGTAGCACATGCCGTTGATCAGCGACGAGCCACCCAGCCCCTTGCCACGGCCGCAGTCCATGCGGCGGTTGTTCATGAAGGGCTCGGGATCGGTCTTGTACGCCCAGTTGTAGCGCTTGCCCTGCAGCGGGAAGGCCAGTGCCGCCGGCATCTGGGTACGGAAGTCGAGCCGGTAGTCCGGGCCACCGGCTTCCAGCAGCAGCACGCTGACATCGGCATCTTCGGTGAGGCGGGTGGCCAGCACGTTGCCGGCCGAACCGGCGCCGATGATGATGTAGTCGTACTCGTTAGAGGTGCTCATGGTTGCTCTCCTTCGGGCCGGGCGCGCTGCATGCAGGCGTCACGGCGGAATGTCGGACCGGCACGGAGGCCGGACGGTAGGCGCCGATCAGGCTGCGCCGCTCAGAACACGCTGGCGTAGTCGCCCAGCTCGACCTGCACCGACTTGATGCGGGTGTAGTGGCCGAGGGTCGAGAGGCCGTTCTCGCGGCCGACGCCCGATTCCTTGTAGCCGCCGACCGGCATTTCGGCCGGTGATTCGCCCCAGGTGTTGATCCAGCAGATGCCGGCTTCCAGGCGGTGGATGATGCGGTGGGCGCGGCTGACGTCCTTGCTGACCACGCCGGCGGCGAGGCCAAAGGTGGTGTCGTTGGCACGGCGCACCACTTCGTCTTCGTCGTCGTAGGCGAGGATGCTCATCACCGGCCCGAAGATCTCTTCCTTGACGATGGTCATGTCATCGCGGCAGTCGGAGAACACGGTCGGCAGCACGTAGGCGCCGTCGGCCAGTGCGCCTTCGGTGGCACGGCCACCGCCGGTCAGCAGGCGGGCGCCTTCGGCCTTGCCGCTTTCGATGTAGCGCAGCACGTTTTCCATGTGCGGGAAGCTGGTCAGCGGGCCGAAGTTGGTCTCGGCGGCCATCGGGTCGCCGATGCGGATGCGCTTGACGCGCTCGACCACGGCGGCTTCGAACGCGGCCAGCATGCTGCGCGGCACGAACACGCGGGTGCCGTTGGTGCAGACCTGGCCGGAGCTGAAGAAGTTGGCCATCACCGCGATGTCGGCGGCGCGGTCGAGGTCGGCGTCATCGCAGATCACCAGCGGCGACTTGCCGCCCAGCTCCATGGTCACTTCCTTCAGCGACGAGGATGCGGCGCTGGCCATGACCTTCTTGCCGGTGGCGACGCCGCCGGTGAAGGAGATCTTCTCGATCACCGGGTGCTCGGTCAGCCACTGGCCGATCTCGCGGCCCGGGCCCTGCACGACGTTGAACACGCCGGCCGGCACACCGGCTTCGGTGTAGATCTCGGCCAGGCGGATCGCGGTCAGCGGGGTCACTTCGGACGGCTTGAACACCATCGCGTTGCCGGCGGCCAGGGCCGGGGCCGACTTCCACATGGCGATCTGGATCGGGTAGTTCCAGGCGCCGATGCCGGCGACCACGCCCAGCGGCTCGCGGCGGGTGTAGAAGAAGCTCGATTCGCGCAGCGGCAGCTGGATGCCTTCGATGGCGGTGGCCAGGCCGGCGTAGTACTCGACCACGTCGGCGCCGGTGACGATGTCCACGGTGGTGGTCTCGGCCAGCGCCTTGCCGGTGTCCAGGGTTTCCAGGTGGGCCAGTTCGTCGTTGCGCTCGCGCAGGATCTCGACGGCGCGGCGCAGGATGCGCGAGCGTTCCATGGCGGTCATCGCCGCCCACACCTTCTGGCCTTCGGCCGCGCTCTGCACGGCGCGTTCGACGTCGGCCTGGCTGGCGACCTGCACTTCAGCGATCACCTCGCCGGTGGCCGGGTTCACGGTCTTGAAGGTCTTGCCGCTGGTGGCATCGACGCGCTGGCCGTGGATGTAGAGCTGTTGGACGGGCAGGGTGGTCATGGGGCGTACTCCTTGGAAGGGGGCGGGTGCTGAAGCGCTTATAGCGCGACTGCCTGCAACTGGAAGTCGATGTAGCCGTAAGCGATGCGCCGGGACTTCTCGGCGTTGAACTGGCCGCCGACCAGGCTGCCGCGCAGCCACAGGCCGTCGATCATCGCGGCCAGGCCACGGGCGGCCAGGCGGGCCTGCGGGTGGGGCAGCAGGCGGTTGAACTGGTGGCACAGGTTGGAGAACAGGCGCTGGTCGTTGGCGCGCTGCAGCCGGGCCAGTTCCGGCTGGTGCATGCTGGCGGCCCAGAAGGTCAGCCAGACGCGCATCGCGGTGCCGTTGATCTGGCTGTCGTCGAAGTTGCCATCGACGATGGCGCGCAGCTGCTCGCGCGGGTCGTCACCAGCGTCGGCACGGTAGCGGGCGACCGCGTCCTTCAGTTCACGCAGGATCTGCCGCATTGCAGCATTGAGCAGGCCGTCCTTGTCGCCGAAGTAGTGGGCGACGATGCCGCTGGACAGCCCTGCTTTCTTCGCGATGGTGGCGACGGTCGCATCGGCCATGCCGATCTCGTCGATGGTCTGGAAAGTGGCCCGGATCAGCTGTTCGCGCCGTACCGGTTCCACGCCTTTCTTCGGCATTGTCTCTCCACGGAATGCGACCCGAAGGATCGGGCTGCCCGCCATTATGCTTTTTATTGATTGAACGTTCAATCAATAAACCCTAGGATGCGCTCGCGCCCCACGCCATGGGCCCGGTTTACCGGTCCGGCCCCGCCCATGTGCCCCCTCGGACTTGATGAGACGACCCCATGTCTTCCCTGGCTCATCCCAAGCGTTCGCCCCTGCGCTTGAACCGTTTTGTCTTCTTCAGCTCCTCGGTGTCGATCGGCATCCTCGGGCTGCTTACCGTTCTCTATCCCGAAAGCAGCGAGCACTGGCTGCAGTGGGCGCAGGCCGAAGTCTCGGCGGCGTTCGGCTGGTGGTACATGCTGCTGATCGTGCTGTGCCTGGGCTTCGTGCTGTGGCTGGCGTTCTCGCCGTACGGCCGCATCCGCCTGGGCCACAACGAGGAATCACCGGCGTTCGGCTACGTGGCCTGGGTGTCGATGCTGTTCTCGGCCGGCATCGGCATCGCGCTGCTGTACTACGGCGCCTACGAGCCGCTGGACCATTTCCTCAATCCGCCCGGGCAGCCCGGCGGGACCGTGGCCGCCGGCCGCGAGGCGATGGTGCTGACCTTCCTGCACTGGGGCCTGCACGGCTGGGCGCTGTATGCGCTGGTCGGCGTGGCGCTGGGCTATTTCGCCTACCGCCGCGACCTGCCGCTGGCGCTGCGCTCGGCGCTGTACCCGATTTTCGGTGAGCGCATCCATGGCCGCATCGGTGACATGGTCGATGGCTTCGGCATCCTTGCCACGCTGATCTCGATGGTGACCAACCTCGGCATCGGCGCGCTGGTGGTGCAGTCCGGCCTGGTCTACCTGTTCCACATTCCGGATACGCCGCAGGTGCTGGTGGCAATCGTGCTGGTGATGATGGTGGTGGCCACCATCGGCGTGGTGGCGGGTGTGGAGAAGGGCATTGCCTGGCTCTCCAACCTCAATGTGCGCCTGCTGTGTGGCCTGCTGCTGTTCGTGCTGGTCACCGGCCCGACCCTGCACCTGTTCGACGGCCTGATCCAGAACACCGGCGATTATCTCGGCGCGTTCGTGCGCAAGAGCTTCGACATGTACCTCAACGACCCGAAGGGCCGTGAGTGGATGGGCTCGTGGACGCTGTTCTACTGGGCGTGGTGGATCGCCTGGGCGCCGTTCGTCGGGCTTTTCGTGGCGCGCATCTCGCGTGGCCGCACCATCCGTGAAGTGATCATGGGCGTGCTGCTGATCCCGCTCGGTTTCACCCTGGCGTGGCTGTCGATCTTCGGCAACACGGCTATCGATCTGGTGCTCAACCACGGCCAGGCGATCCTGGGTGACGTGGCCAAGCATGATGCGGCGATGACCCTGTTCAAGCTGCTGGAGTACCTGCCCGGCGCGCCGTACGTGGCCGGTGCCGCGGTGGTGATCGGCTTCGTGCTGTTCCTGACCCCGGTCGATTCGGGCACGCTGATGATCGCCAACCTGTGCACCCGTCGCGTTGACGACGGCGTGGAGGATGGCCACGACGCGCCGATCTGGCTGCGTGTGTTCTGGGCGGCCGGCATCACCGTGGCCAGCGTCGGCCTGCTGCTGGCCGGCAACTTCAGTGCGATGCAGACCGCGGTGGTGCTGTGCGGCCTGCCGTTCTCGTTCACCCTGGCGTTCTACATGTGGGGCCTGCTGAAGGCCCTGCGCACCGACCCGGATGCCCCGCGGCGATAGGTAGCGCCGGGCCATGCCCGGCGAACGCCAAAGCAAAGGGCCGGATCTGTGAGGATCCGGCCCTTTGCGTTTGCTTCCGGGATCCGCCGGGCATGGCCCGGCGCTACCAGTTACTTGGCTGCCAACTGGCGCAGCACATACTGCAGCAGGCCGCCATGGCGGAAGTACTCCACTTCCTTCGGGGTCAGCAGCATCACCGAGACCTCGAAGGTCTTCTTGGTGCCATCGGCCTTGGTCGCGGTAACCGTAGCGCGCTTGCTGGCACCGTCCTGCAGGCCGGTGATGTCGATCACTTCCGAACCGTCCAGGCCCAGGCTCTGTGCGTTTTCACCGTTGCGGAACTGCAGCGGCAGCACGCCCATGCCGACCAGGTTGGAGCGGTGGATGCGCTCGAAGCTCTCGGCCACGACCGCCTTCACCCCCAGCAGCAGGGTGCCCTTGGCCGCCCAGTCACGCGACGAGCCGGTGCCGTATTCCTTGCCGGCCAACACCACCAGCGGCACCTTGTCAGCCTTGTACTTCATGGCTGCATCGTAGATCGCCAGCTTCTCCGGCTGGCCGCCGCCGGCCGGGTAGTACAGGGTGTTGCCGCCTTCCTCGCCACCGAACATCAGGTTCTTGATGCGGATGTTGGCGAAGGTGCCGCGGACCATGACGTCATCGTTGCCGCGGCGGCTGCCGTAGCTGTTGAAGTCGGCCGGCTGCACGCCGCGCTCCTGCAGGAAGCGGCCTGCCGGCGAGTCCTTCTTGATGTTGCCGGCGGGCGAGATGTGGTCGGTGGTGATCGAGTCGCCGAACAGGCCCATCACGCGAGCACCGTGCACGTCGTCGATGCTGCCGGTCTGCATGGTCATGCCATCGAAGTACGGCGGGTTCTTGATGTAGGTGGAGGCATCGCTCCACTCGTACAGGTTGCCGTCCGGCGAAGCGATGGTGTTCCAGCGGGTATCACCCTTGAACACATCGGCGTAGTTCTGCTTGAACATCTCCGGGCCGATGGTCGCAGCGATGACGTCGCCGATTTCCTTGTTGCTCGGCCAGATGTCGCGCAGGAACACCGGCTGGCCATCGCTGCCGGTACCCAGCGGCTGGGTGGTCAGGTCGATGTCGGTGGTGCCGGCGATGGCGTAGGCCACCACCAGTGGCGGGCTGGCCAGGTAGTTCATCTTCACTTCGGGGTGCACGCGGCCCTCGAAGTTGCGGTTGCCCGACAGTACCGAGGTGACCACCAGGTCGCCGGTGGCGATGCCCGCGCTGACTTCGGTCGGCAGCGGGCCGGAGTTGCCGATGCAGGTGGTGCAACCGTAGCCGACCACGTAGAAGCCGATCTTCTCCAGCTCCTTCAGTACGCCGGCCTTTTCCAGGTAATCGGTGACCACGCGCGAACCTGGGCCGAGCGAGGTCTTCACCCACGGCTGGCGGTTCAGGCCCTTGGCGGCCGCGTTGCGGGCCAGCAGGCCAGCACCGATCATCACCGCCGGGTTGGAGGTGTTGGTGCACGAGGTGATGGCCGCGATGACCACCGCGCCGTCCTTCAGGCGGACCTTGCGGCCTTCGGTTTCGATGTCGGCGTAGCCCTTTGCCAGCTGCTCGTTGCCGACCGCGGCACCGCCGCCTTCGTTGACGAACGAGGAGACATCGTCGCTGCGCTTGTCACGGTTGGTGGTCAGGCCAACCAGGGCTTCGCGGTAGTTCTTCTGCACGTCTTCCAGCAGCACGCGGTCCTGCGGACGCTTCGGGCCGGCCAGCGACGGCTTCACCGTGCCCATGTCCAGTTCCAGCGTGGTGCTGTACTGCGCGTGCGGGCTGCCCGGTTCGTGCCACAGGCCCTGCGCCTTGGCATAGGCTTCAACCAGATCGATCTGCTCTTCGCTGCGGCCGGACAGGCGCAGGTAGTTCAGCGACTCGGCGTCGATCGGGAAGATGCCGCAGGTGGCGCCGTATTCCGGCGCCATGTTGCCGATGGTGGCACGGTCGGCCAGCGGCAGGTGCTGCAGGCCGTCACCGTAGAACTCGACGAACTTGCCGACCACGCCCAGCTTGCGCAGCATCTGGGTGACGGTCAGCACCAGGTCGGTGGCGGTGGCGCCCTCGGGCAGCTTGCCGGTCAGCTTGAAGCCGACCACCTGCGGGATCAGCATCGACGACGGCTGGCCGAGCATGGCCGCCTCCGCTTCGATGCCGCCCACGCCCCAGCCCAGCACGCCGATGCCGTTGATCATGGTGGTGTGGCTGTCGGTACCGAACACGGTATCGGGGTAGGCAACCGCCTTGCCGTCCTTGTCCGCCGTCATTACCACGCGGGCCAGGTTCTCCAGGTTCACCTGGTGGACGATGCCGGTGTTCGGCGGCACTACCTTGAAGTTGTCGAAGGCCTTCTGGCCCCAGCGCAGGAAGCCGTAGCGTTCCTGATTGCGCTGGAATTCGATCTTGCCGTTGAGGTCCAGCGCGTCCGGTTTGCCGAACACGTCGACCTGCACCGAGTGGTCGATGACCAGTTCGGAGGGAATCTGCGGGTTGATCTGCTCAGGCGAGCCGCCGAGCTTGACCACCGCGTCGCGCATCGCGGCGAGGTCGACCACGCAGGGCACGCCGGTGAAGTCCTGCAGGACCACGCGCGCCGGCATGAAGGCGATTTCGGTGTCCGGCTCGGCCGCCGGGTTCCAGCGGGCCACGGCTTCGATGTGGTCCTTGCCGACGGTGATGCCGCCGTCCTCGTGCCGGAGCAGGTTCTCCAGCAGGATCTTCATCGAGTAGGGCAGGTGGGAGATATCGAAGCGCTGGCCCAGCGTGGGCAGGCTGAAGTAGTCGTAGGTCTTGCCGCCGACGTTCAGCTGGCTGCGGGTGGAGAACGAATCGCTCATGCGGGGTAACTCCTTCTTGCGGATGGCTTGCAGTGGCCCGCGCATGGGCGGACCTGCTTGCGGTCGCCGCGGGCCTGACGGCCCCGGTGGTCCCAGTATGAACCCCAGACTGAATGGATTCATCCGGGCCGGGTTCCGGCCTGCGGCATCGGTTCCAGACTACAGGGGAAGGTGTATGGCGTATGTCACGTTTGTGGCCGATCCTTTGCGAGGCAAGGGCTGGCGGGTTGCCGGTCCTGTTCAGGGTGGAAGTATGCCCGGGGAAGTATGTATAATTTGTGCATACTCTGGAGGGCCTACCGATGGAAGCCACTGTTGCAGAACGCGGACAGATCACCCTGCCCAAGGCGGTGCGTGATGCCCTCGGCCTGACCAAGGGCACGCTGCTGAAGGTCGAGCTGGACGGCAGCCGCATCATCCTGCGCAAGAGTGTTGACGATGCCATTTCACGGGCGCGCGGCAAGTTCGCGCTGGACGGTTTCGAATCGTCCGACGCAGCGGTACGTGCGGTGCGTGACGAGGAATAAGCCGTGATGATCGCCGTCGACTCTCCGGTGCTGGTCGAGCTGCTCAGCAATGGTCCGCAGGCCGATGCCGTGGAAGCCATCCTCAGGCAGAGCCTGGTCGGTGGCCGCGTGGTGGTCTGCGGCGCGACCCTGGCCGAGGTCTGCGCATCGCTGCGTGGCGGTGCCGAGGTGCTCGAAGCGCTGGAAGAAATGGGCGTGCACTTCAACCCGATGGAAGCCAAGTCGGCGCTGCGCGCCGGCGAGATGCACCGCCGCCACCGCCAGCGCAGCGGCAGCCGCCGCAGCCTGGACGAATTCATGGTCGGCGCCCACGCACTGCTGCAGTGCGATGGCCTGATCACCTGGAACGACACGTTTTACCGCGACTACTTCAAGGGCCTGAAGCTGATCGTGCCGCAAGCCTGAGCCCATTTTGTTTTTTCAACCTACGCATTACCCGGGAGTTGTCATGTTGGAAGCCTACCGCCACCACGTCGCCGAGCGCGCTGCGCTTGGCATCCCGCCGCTGCCGCTGAGCGCGCAGCAGACGGCCGATGTCATCGAACTGCTGAAGAACCCGCCGCAGGGCGAGGCCGAGTTCCTGCTCGACCTGCTGACCCACCGCGTGCCGGCCGGCGTCGATGACGCGGCCAAGGTCAAGGCCTCGTACCTGGCGGCAATCGCCCTGGGCAGCGAGCAGAACCCGCTGATCAGTCGTGAGCGCGCCACCGAACTGCTGGGCACCATGCTCGGCGGTTACAATGTTGCCCCGCTGGTACAGCTGCTGGACGACGCCAGCGTCGGCACCATCGCCGCCAACGGTCTGAAGAAGACCCTGCTGGTGTTCGATGCCTTCCACGATGTGCAGGAAAAGGCCAAGGCCGGCAACGCCAACGCCCAGGCCGTGCTGCAGAGCTGGGCCGACGCCGAGTGGTTCACCAGCAACCCGGAAGTGCCGCAGAGCCTGACCGTCACCGTGTTCAAGGTGCCGGGCGAAACCAACACCGACGACCTGTCGCCGGCGCCGGACGCGACCACCCGCCCGGACATCCCGATGCACGCCCTGGCGATGCTGAAGAACAAGCGCGACGACGCGCCGTTCACCCCGGAAGAAGACGGCAAGCGCGGCCCGATCCAGCAGATCCTGTCGCTGAAGGACAAGGGTCACCTGGTCGCCTACGTTGGCGACGTGGTCGGCACCGGTTCCTCGCGCAAGTCGGCCACCAACAGCGTGCTGTGGTGGACCGGTGATGACATTCCGTTCATCCCGAACAAGCGCGCCGGTGGCGTCTGCCTGGGTTCGAAGATCGCCCCGATCTTCTACAACACCATGGAAGACGCCGGTGCACTGCCGATCGAGCTGGACGTGTCGAAGATGGAGCACGGCGATGTGGTCGAGCTGCGTCCGTACGAAGGCAAGGCGCTGAAGAACGGTGAAGTGATCGCCGAGTTCCAGGTCAAGTCCGAAGTGCTGTTCGACGAAGTGCGCGCCGGTGGCCGCATTCCGCTGATCATCGGCCGTGGCCTGACCGGCAAGGCGCGTGAAGCGCTGGGCCTGGCCCCGACCGACCTGTTCCGCCTGCCGGTGCAGCCGGTCGATACCGGCAAGGGCTTCTCGCTGGCGCAGAAGATGGTCGGCCGCGCCTGTGGCCTGCCGGAAGGCCAGGGCATGCGCCCGGGCACCTATTGCGAACCGAAGATGACCTCGGTCGGCTCGCAGGACACCACCGGCCCGATGACCCGTGACGAGCTGAAGGACCTGGCCTGCCTGGGCTTCTCGGCCGACCTGGTGATGCAGTCGTTCTGCCACACCGCCGCTTACCCGAAGCCGGTGGACGTGAAGACCCACCACACCCTGCCGGAGTTCATCTCCACCCGTGGCGGCGTCTCGCTGCGCCCGGGCGACGGCGTGATCCACAGCTGGCTCAACCGCATGCTGCTGCCGGACACCGTCGGTACCGGTGGTGACTCGCACACCCGTTTCCCGGTGGGCATTTCGTTCCCGGCCGGTTCGGGCCTGGTTGCCTTCGCCGCTGCCACCGGCGTGATGCCGCTGGACATGCCGGAGTCGGTGCTGGTGCGCTTCAAGGGCAAGATGCAGCCGGGCGTGACCCTGCGTGACCTGGTCAACGCGATTCCGCTGTACGCGATCAAGTCGGGCCTGCTGACCGTGGCCAAGGCTGGCAAGAAGAACATCTTCTCCGGCCGCATCCTGGAAATCGAAGGCCTGCCGGAGCTGAAGGTCGAACAGGCATTCGAACTGTCCGACGCCTCGGCCGAGCGTTCTGCGGCCGGTTGCTCGGTGCGCCTGAACAAGGAACCGATCATCGAGTACCTGACCAGCAACATCACCCTGCTGAAGTGGATGATTGCCGAGGGTTACCAGGATCCGCGTTCGCTGCAGCGCCGTATCGAGAAGATGGAAGCGTGGCTGGCCAACCCGGAGCTGCTGGAGCCGGATGCCGACGCCGAGTACGCCGCCGTCATCGAGATCGACCTGGCCGACATCCACGAGCCGATCGTGGCCTGCCCGAACGACCCGGACGACGTGAAGACCCTGTCCGAAGTCGCCGGCGCCAAGATCGACGAAGTGTTCATCGGTTCGTGCATGACCAACATCGGTCACTTCCGTGCCGCTGCGAAGCTGCTGGAAGGCAAGCGCGACCTGCCGACCCGCCTGTGGGTGGCCCCGCCGACCAAGATGGACGCCTCGGAGCTGACCAAGGAAGGCGTGTACGGCACCTTCGGCGCCACCGGCGCACGCATGGAAATGCCGGGCTGCTCGCTGTGCATGGGCAACCAGGCGCAGATCCGCGAAGGCTCCACCGCGATGTCGACCTCGACCCGCAACTTCCCGAACCGTCTGGGCCGCAACACCAACGTGTACCTGGGTTCGGCCGAACTGGCCGCGATCTGCTCGCGTCTGGGCCGCATCCCGACCAAGGAGGAGTACATGGCGGACATCGGCGTGATCAACGCCAATGGCGCGGAGATCTACCGCTACATGAACTTCGACCAGATCGAGGAATACCAGGACGTGGCCAAGACGGTTGCTGCCTGATGCGGTAACTGAAAACCCCCGGCTCGTGCCGGGGGTTTTTTGTGAGCGGACGACGCATGGTAGTGCCGGCCGCTGGCCGGCAGCGCGTTGAAACGAAGAACCCCCGGTGAAAGCCGGGGTTTTTTTGTTGCCTGATGGCCTGTAGTGCCGAATCCACGCGTGGCTGCTGTTCGCGCCATGCGCGATGAGTCGAGCATGGCTCGACTCTACAACGGCATCCACGCATGGCGTGGATCTACTGCAAGCGGAGTCCTTGAGCCGGGGCGCGCAATCAGCCGCGCGCGAGCGCCAGCAACCGCTCGGCAATCCGTTCCAGCGGCACCTGTTCCTCGGCGGCGCCGAGCTTGAACGCGGCACCGGGCATGCCCCAGACCACACTGGTGGCCTCGTCCTGCACCAGTGTGGGTGCGCCGGCCTGGCGCATCTCCAGCAGGCCGCGTGCGCCGTCATCGCCCATCCCGGTGAGGATGGCGCCGATGGCGTTGCCGCCGGCGTTCTGCGCGACCGAGCGGAACAGCACGTCCACCGCGGGCTTGTGCCGGTTCACCGCCGGGCCATCGTCGACGCGGCAGCGCCAGCGCGCACCGTCGCGGATGATCCGCAGGTGCTTGCCGCCGGGTGGCAGGTAGGCATGGCCAGGCAGCACTGCTTCGCCATCGCTGGCCTCGCGCACGGCCATGGCGGAATGGCGATCCAGTCGTTCGGCGAAGGCGCTGCTGAAGCTGGCCGGCAGGTGCTGGGTCATCACCACGGCAGGGCCGTCGGCGGGCATGCCTTCCAGCACCACACGCAGCGCTTCGGTGCCACCGGCCGATGAGCCGATCGCGATCAGCCGGTCGGTGGTGCGGAACTGGGGCGTGGCGGGACGCGTCGCTGGGGAGGCATCCAGCAGGAGCTTCGGTGCGGCAGCGCGCACCAGCGGGCGAACGCGCGAACGCGCCGCCATCTTCACTTTGGCGATGATCTCGTCGGCGTAGCCCTGCAGGCCGCGCGCCACGTCCAGTTTCGGCTTGGAGACGAAATCCACAGCCCCCAACGCCAGTGCCTGCAGGGTGGTGTCGGCGCCGCGTTCGGTCAGCGAGGAGATCATCACCACCGGCAGCGGGTGCAGGCGCATCAGGTTTTCCAGGAACGCCAGGCCGTCCATGCGCGGCATTTCCACGTCCAGCGTGATCACGTCCGGGGCCAGGCGCTTGATCTTCTCGCGCGCCAGCAGCGGGTCGGCGGCGGTGCCGACCACGTCAATGGCGGGATCGCCGGACAGGATTTCCGTGAGCATCTGGCGCACGACGGCGGAGTCGTCGACGATCAGGACCCGGCAGGGGGCGTTGCCGGTCAGGGTCATTCGAACAGCTCCACGCCACCGGTGACCGGGGCCTTGGACAGGCGTGCACGCACGGCCGATTCGGTCGCGGCCACTTCGGCTTCATGGGCATGCGGCAGACGCTGCACCACCACGCGGCCGGTATCGGCGAAGAACCAGATCTTGCGCGGATGGATGCCGCACAGGTCCTCGGCAATGATCGGGATGTGCTCGGCCTGCAGGTACTGGCGCACGAACTCGGCGTTGCGCGTGCCGACAGGGTTGCTGGTGAAGCCCTTGAGGACGTTGGCGCCACCGAACACCTTGGCTTCGATGCGTTTGCGGTGGGCGCCACGCTTGAGCATGTCGTTGATCAGCAGCTCCATCGCATAGCTGCCGTAACGCGCGGGCGCGCCGTCGCCGGCGTTGCCCTCGGGCAACAGGAAATGGTTCATGCCGCCGATCTTCAGCACCGGGTCGCGCAGGCAGGCCGCCACGCAGGAGCCCAGCGTGGTGGTCAGCGCAGTGGTGTCATCGACCACCAGGTACTGGGTCGGCAGCAGCTTGGCCGCAATGGTCTTGAAGCGCGCGTCCTGGTAACGCATCACATCATCGGTGCGCAGCGATGCGTTCATGCGCCTGCCTTTGCCGCACGGCGGTACAGGGTGCGTCCGCAGGGCTGGATCAGGTCGGCGGCGTGCAGGTAGTTCTCCGAGTGGCCGGTGTAGAGCAGGCCATCGTCGGACAGGTGCTGTACCAGCCGGCCGAGGATCGCGCGCTGGGTCGGCTTGTCGAAGTAGATCATCACGTTGCGGCAGAACAGTGCGTCGAACGGGCCGCCGACGTCATAGCGCGGGGCAAGCAGGTTCAATGGGCGGAACTCGATCAGCTCGCGCAGCGCCGGCAGCACGCGGCACTGGCCCTCGTTGGGGCCGCTGCCGCGCTGGAAGTAGCGGCGGCGCAGATCCGGATCGAGGCTGGTGACGCGGTCGATGTTGTAGACGCCACGGCCGGCCGTGGCCAGCACCTGGGTATCGACGTCGGTGGCGATGATGCGTACCGGTGGCTTCAGGGTGCCGAACGCTTCGCAGGCGGTGATCGCCATCGAGTAGGGCTCTTCGCCGGTGGAGGCGGCGCACGACCACAGCAGCAGCGGCGTGCGGCTGGAGCGCTGCTGCAGCTCCTCGCGCAGCTTGTCGAAGTGGTGCGGCTCACGGAAGAACGAGGTCAGGTTGGTGGTCAGTGCGTTGGTGAACGCCTGCCACTCGTCACCGTCTTCCTGCTCCAGATGGTCCAGATACTGCTGGAAGCTGCGCATGCCCAGCGTGCGCAGGCGGCGAGACAGGCGGCCATAGACCATATCGCGCTTTGCCGGGGCAAGGGCAATGCCCACGCGCTGGTAGATCAGGTCGCAGACGCGGCGGAAATCACGGTCGGCGAACTCGAATTCGCGCGGGCCGGTGACGATGGGAGTAGGACTTTGCACGGGGGACGTGTCCATCGGCAGAGGCGGCGGCCGAAGCCGCCGCGGGTGGGTCTCAGAATTCCTGCCAGTCGCTGTCGCTGGCGACGAAGGTGTTGGCGTTGCTGCCGGTGCGGCGAACCGGTGCTGGCGTCGGAGCCGGCCGCGGACGCGCCACGGCGGCGGCGACATGCACCGGCTCGACACGCGCGGCCACTGCCTTCATCGCGGCCGAGACCTGGTTGTCCAGGCGGAAGATCGCCACGGCGTCGGCCAGCTGGCCAGCCTGTTCTTCCATCGCACGTGCGGCGGCGGTGGCTTCTTCCACCAGCGCAGCATTCTGCTGGGTGGTTTCGTCCATCTGCACCACGGTCTGGTTGACCTGCTCGATGCCGGCCGACTGCTCCTGCGAAGCCGCGGAGATCTCGGCCATGATGTCGGTCACGCGCTGCACCGAGGCGACGATCTCGCCCATGGTGCTGCCGGCCTGGTGCACCAGGCTGGAGCCTTCGGCGACCTTGCCGACGGAGTCGTCGATCAGGCCCTTGATCTCCTTGGCGGCCGCAGCCGAGCGCTGGGCGAGGGTACGCACTTCGCTGGCGACCACGGCGAAGCCGCGGCCCTGTTCGCCGGCACGTGCGGCTTCCACTGCGGCGTTCAGCGCCAGGATGT
>NZ_JASJSQ010000066.1:3439-28988 GCF_030236855.1 Stenotrophomonas maltophilia group sp. Smal13 | reverse complement strand
ATGGGGGCGGCAACATCTGCAATGGGTTCCCTTGTAGTGCCCGGTGAGCGCGCAGAAAGGGAACCGCGATTTCAAAGCGGACGCACGACGGTCCACCACGGCCAGCGCTGCTCGACACGGATCGGCAGGGCGCGGGCCAGCAGATGCAGCGCCTGGGTGCTGTCCAGGCGTGGCAGTACTGCCGTGACCTTCAATGCGGCGAGCGCCGGATCACAACCCAGATAGCCCTGATGGTGGCGGGCCAGCTCATCGATGACGCGGATCAAAGGCGTGTCCTGTACCTGCAGGCGTCCGTCCTGCCAGTCACCGCGCAGAGGATCGGCAGCGACCGTTGTGAGCCCGCCCATCGGGCCGATCCGCACCGCGCCTCCGGCAGCCACATCCAGCGCCACACCGAACATCGGCAGGCAGCGCACCACGCCCTCGAACACATCCAGGCGGCTGCCCTGAGCCTCACGACCGACCGCGAAGCGGGTGCCCATTGGCCGCAGGCGTGCGCCCGGCACATGCACGGTCAGGGGCAGGCCGGTGAATGCAGGATGGTGGCCGGTCTGCAGCAGCAGCTCGCCACGCAGCAGATGCAGGGCGCGGCGGCCGCTGCCGATGTCGATGGTGACTTCGCTGTCGGCGTTGAGCCACAACTGGCTGCCATCAATCAGCCTCCAGTGCCCGGTGCGCCCGGCAACGGTGCGCTGCGTCTGCAGGCCGCGTTGCGCCTGCAGGCCATGCAGGCCCAGCAGTGAAACCGCGCCGATGCCAAGTGCACCACCGAGGCTGCGCAGAGCCTGCCGGCGACGACGGCCTGCGGCATCCAGTGCGGTGGCGGCGGCCGGCGCCGACAGGGGCGCAAAGGACTGCCAGACCGACTCGACCCGACGCCACGCATCGGCGTGGCCGGCATCAGCCTGCAGCCATGCGCGCCAGCGGTACTGCTCGTCATCAGTCCAGCCCTGCTCGCGCAGCGCGAACCACTCTGCCGCTTGCTCCAGTGCCGGGCTGGCCAGCGCGGCGCTCATGCCGTTGCGTCGCCGGACAGGCGCAGGCAATGCAGCATCGCCTGCGCCATGTATTTCTTGACCATGCGCTCGGACACGCCCAGTTGTTGGCCGATCTCCGCATAGCCCAGGCCGGACAGCCGGGCCAGCAGGAACGCACGCCGCGGGCGTTCGGCCAGGCCGGCCAGCATGTCGGCGATGGCGTGCAGCAGTTGCAGTGCCTGCGTGCGTTCTTCCGCCGATGGATGCACCGGCTCCGGCTGCGCGGCCAAGGCCGTCAGGTAGGCGCGCTCCAGATCCGCGCGCTGCCAGTGATTGACCAGCAGCGCGTGCGCGATGGTGCTGAGATAGGCACGCGGCAGGCGCAGTTCGGACGGATCGACACGACGGCTGAGCAGGCGCACGAAGGTGTCCTGGGTCAGGTCGGCGGCGCAGTCGGCGTTGTGGGTGCGGCGGCGCAGCCAGCCCAGCAGCCAGCCATGGTGTTCGCGGTAGAACCCCGCCAGCGCGGTGCTGGAGGCGGCGGGCACGGCCATCGGCATCGATCATTAATGAGAATGATTCCCATTATAGTGTGATCGGGAGGTGTACGACAAACCCTGCGCAGGGGGGGGCAACGGCCAGGGCGTTTGCGATGACCGCCGGGCTCGCCGACACTGCGGTCTTTCCGCAGGGAGTGCCCGCATGTTCAGCCACATCACCGTTGGAACCAACGACATGGACGTCGCGCATCGCTTCTACGATGCCCTGTTCACCGCATTGGGCGCCCGTCCCGGTGTCTTCGATGACAAGGGGCGCCTGGTGTATTTCAAGGACGGTCGCATGTTCATCGTCACCGCACCGATCGATGGTGAGCCGGCCTGCCATGCCAATGGCGGCACCATCGGCTTCACCCTGGACAGTGCCGATGCCGTGCGTGGCTGGCAGGACGCAGGCGTAAGCCACGGTGGCACCGCCATCGAAGACCCGGCCGGCATCCGCAACATGGCCGGGCGGCAGCTGTTTCTGGCCTACCTTCGCGATCCGGATGGCAACAAGCTGTGCGCGGTGCATGTGATGTCGTGATTGGACAGTACGCGCGTGGCCGCGATGCACGCGGTCCGCGCGCGGCTGCGCTCGCAGGCACGCTTCGGCGCGCGCGTGATAGCACGGAATGGTGGGCCGGGCCTGTGACCGCAGGCCGCAACTTCATGCTCTGTCCACTGCGGTTCAGCCAGAATCGGTCGGCTAACCCTTTGATCTACCGGAGAACGCCGCCCCATGGAAGTACTGGAGCCGCAACAATCCCCGGTGCGCACCCTTCGACCTGTGTTCGCCTTCGCGGCGATCGTTGTCGTGGCGTTCGCGCTGTTTGTCAGCCTGTTCCCGCTCGGTGCGGGCCGCCTTCTGGTCAAGGCGCAGGACTGGGCCGCACTCAATGTCGGCTGGTACTACCTGCTGGCGATGACCCTCTATCTGGTGTTCGTGGTCGGGGTGGCGCTGTCCAAGTACGGTGGCATCAAGCTCGGTGCCGACCATGACGAGCCGGAGTTCAGCTATCTCTCCTGGGCCGGCATGCTGTTCGCCGCCGGCATCAGCATCACCCTGTTCTTCTTCTGCGTCTCCGAACCGCTGACCCACTACCTGCAGCCGCCGCAGGGCGATCCGGCGGCCGGTGAGGCTGGTGCGCGCCAGGCCATGCAGCTGCTGTTCCTGCACTGGGGCCTGCATGGCTGGGGCGTGTTCGCACTCGCGGCGATGGCGATGGCCTACTTCGCCTACCGCCACAACCTGCCGCTGGCCCTGCGTTCGGCGCTGTACCCGCTGATCGGCAAGCGCATCAATGGCCCGATCGGCTATACCGTGGACGCGTTGGGCATTGTCGCCACCGTGTTCGGCATCGGCGCCGACATGGGCTTCGGCGTTTTGCACCTCAACGCTGGCCTGTCGCACCTGTTCAACATCCCGCACTCCAACCTGGTGCAGATCATCCTGGTGGTCAGCATGATGGGCGCGGCGGTGGCCGTGGCCGTTTCAGGCGTGGAGAAGGGCGTGCGCTGGATGGCCAACATCAACATGCTGCTGGCGATCGCGCTGGTGCTGTTCATGCTGTGCGCCGGCCCCACCCAGTACCTGCTCAGCACGCTGATGCAGAACCTGGGCGACTACCTCGGCAGCGTGGTCGGCAAGAGTTTCGATGTGTACGCCTATGGCGGCCGACCGGAATGGCTGGGCGGCTGGACGGTGTTCTACTGGGCCTGGTGGATCGGCTGGGCGCCGTTCGTCGGCCTGTTCATCGCCCGCATCTCGCGTGGCCGCACCATCCGCGAATTCGTGTTCGGCGTGCTGCTGATCCCGCTCGGCTTCACCCTGGCGTGGCTGTCGATCTTCGGCAACAGTGCACTGGACCAGGTGCTGCACCATGGCCAGCAGCAACTGGCGCAACTGGCGGTAGATGATCCACCCACCGTGCTGTATGCCCTGCTGGATGGGTATCCGTGGAGCAAGGCGGTGATCGCGGTGACGGTGTTCGTCAGTTTCATTTTCTTCGTGACATCGGCTGACTCCGGCGCGGTGGTGCTGTCCACGTTGTCCTCGCATGGCGGGGCGCCGGAGGATGATGGTCCGCGCTGGCTGCGCGTGTTCTGGGGCACGGTGATCGCGGTGCTGACCGCCGGGTTGCTGCTGGCCGGCAGCATCGATGCGCTGAAATCGGCGGTGGTGCTGGCGTCGCTGCCGTTCTCGGCGGTGTTGTTGCTGATGATGTGGGGCCTGACCCGCGCCTTCAGTGACGAATCGCACCGCAAGCGCGCGCTGCAGTACCGGCCCTCGCCGCTGATCGGTGACGACCGCCACCATCAGGGCTGGCGCCAGCGCCTGAGCCAGGCCATGCACTTCCCGGTGCGCGACCAGGTCTACCGCTTCATGGACGACACCGTGAAGCCGGCGATGGAGGCGGTGGCCGAGCAGCTGCGCGGGCAGGGCTGGGATGTGGCCACGCGGTTCGAGGCCGGCGACATGGAATTGACGGTGAATCACGGCGAGCAGCAGGACTTCCTGTACCGGGTGATCCTGAGTGGCTACCTGACGCCGTCGTTCGCCGCGCAGCAGCTGCGCAACCAGCGCTACTACCGCGCTGAAGTGCACCTGTTCGAAGGCAGCCAGGACTACGACCTGGTCGGCTACAGCCGCAAGCAGATCATCAACGACATCATCAGCCAGTACGAACGGCACCTGCAGTTCCTGCACCTGAGCCGCTGATTCGGTGGGTGCGGACCGTTGGTCCGCACACCCCTTTGCCCCATCAGAACCGGTAGCGCGCCCCCAGCGAGACGAACTGCCCGCGCAGGTTGTACTGGCTGATGTCGAAACCGTTGGAGCCACCGGCCGGGTCGAACGGCGGGTCCTTGTCGGTCAGGTTCAGCACCGACAGCGACAGCGTGGTGTTGGGAATACCTTCGTAGGCGACGTAAAGATCCAGCTGGTGATACGGCTTGATGCGGTCACGCAGCCCCGGGTTGCTGGTGACCGTCGCCACACGCTGGTCGTAGCCACTCACGTACTGCAGGCTCAGCGTGCTGCTCCAGTCGCCCACCGCCCAGTTCAACGACGTGGTGCCGCGCGTACGCGGCAGTGCGCCGTGGCGGTTGTTGCCGGCCCCGTCATAGGGCGCCTGGCCGGCCACCAGCGGCTGCTTGAAGCTGAGCAGGTGGGTCCAGCTGCCGGCGACGGTGAAGTTGCCCCAACCGTCGGTGCGGAAGGTACGGCTGGCGTCCAGGTCCAGCCCCGAGGTGGTCAGTTCGCCCTGGTTGGCGTACTGGTTGGTGATGAATTGGATGCGTCCGTTCTCGCGTTGTACGCGGCCCGGGAACAGGGTTGGGTTGTCGACGATGAACTGCGCACTGTCAGGCTTGACCAGGTTGTCCTGTTCGATGCGGTACCAGTCCAGGCCGATGCTGGTATCGCCATCCGGCGACCACACCGCACCCACGTTGAAGTTACGCGAGCGTTCGGCCTTCAGGTCCGGGTTGCCGGTGCGGATGTTGGTCACGCCGCGGCTGCCACCCGGTTGCAGTGGGTCGAACGGATCGATCACCGAGCCGTAGCTGACGGTCTGGCCCGGCGCGATCTCCGGCAGCGACGGCGCACGGAAGCCACGCGAGAACGAGCCGCGCAGCAGCAGGCTGTCCAGCGGCTGCCAGCGCAATGCCACCTTCGGCGAGAACGCCTTGCCGAAGTCGTCGTAGCGGTCGCCGCGACCGGCCAGCTGCAGTTCCAGCGTGCGGTGCAGCGGCACGCTCAGTTCGGCGTAGGCGGCACTGACCTGGCGCTCGCCGTTGACCACGTTGATGGCCGGGCGCAGCTCGGTACCCGACAGCACCTGGGCGCTGGTGCGCGCATCCAGTGATTCCTTGCGGAACTCGGCGCCCCAGGCGAAGCCGACCGCACCGGCCGGCAGTTCCCACAGCGTGGTCGACGCCTTTACGTTCAACGAGTGCAGCTTGTACCAGCCGGGGCGTTTGGTCTGCAGGCGCAGTGCATCCAGCGCCCCCGGCGTGCTGGACGGGTTGAGGAAGTTGTAGCTGCCATCGCGCAGGATCTGCTCGAAGGCGTAGCGGTTGACGAAGTTGTCGACGTACTCGCGCTGTGCACTCTGCGAGGTCAGCGCTGCCACTTCCCAGTCCCAGCGCTCGCCACTGCCACGCACGCCGGCCAGGGCACGGTAGAACACCTGGGTGTTGTCCTTCAGGCGCGGGCCGAGATCGAAGAAGGTGTACTCGAACGGCAGTGGCGTGCTGCCCGGGTTGTTCGGGTGACCGACCGGCAGCACCGCCGGCACATCGATCAGGGTGCCGGTGGCCGGGTTGTAGGCACGCAGGCCCGGCCCGACGGTCAGCGGCGCGCTGAAGATCTGGTCGGCCTTGTTGTGGCTGTACAGCACATCGGCGAAGGCCTCGACGCTGTCATTGAAGCGGTAGGTTGCACTCAGCGACGCCTGCAGGCGCTCGGCGCCGGGCTGCAGGGTCTTGAACGGCTGCGCATTGAAGGCGCAGGCCTGGCCGGGCAGGGTGCTGCCGAAGTCGCTGTACGGGCGCAGCTGGCTGCCGTCGGGGCAATTGGCGAACGGCTGCGGTGCGCGTGGGTTGGACAGCCAGTTACCACCGGCAGTGGACCACCCGGCCAGGCGACCACCGGGCTTGTCGCGGAAATCGCCGCTGCGGGTATAGGCGCGGTCATCGCCATCAAGCCGGTCGCGCTTGAGCAGGTCCAGCCCGAACAGCACGTTCCAGCCCTGCTGTTCCAGATCACCGAAGCCGGCCAGCAGGTTGGCCTTGCGTTCGTCGAGGCCGCCCTGGGTGGCGGTACCGAAGCCGCCGCCGACTTCCACGCCCTGGAAGTTCCTGCGCAGGATGATGTTGATGACGCCAGCGATGGCGTCGGAGCCGTACACCGCCGAGGCGCCATCCTTCAGCACTTCGATGCGCTCGACCGCACTGATCGGCAGTGCGTTGAGGTCGACGAAGGTGTCCTGGGTATTGAGTGCGAAGCCGAAGTTGGACACCCGATAGCCGTTGACCAGCACCAGCGTGTTCTTCGGCGACAGGCCGCGCAGGCCGATCGAGGCCGAGCCGGCGGCGAAGCTGCCGGTGTACTGCTCGTCGAAACTGTTGCCGGCATTGGCCGACAGGTTGCGCAGCACATCGGTAAGGGTGGAACGACCGGTCTGTTCGATCTGTTCGCGGCTCACGATCTGCACTGGGTTGGGCCCGGCGGTATCGCTGCGTTTGATGTTGGAGCCGGTCACCAGCACGGTGCCGAGGGTGGTGCTGTCCTTGCCGGAATCGGCGGTTTCAGCGGCGCCGGCAGCGCCGGCGGTGAGGCCCAGCGCGATCGCGCCGGCAAGCAGGTTCAGGGTGGTGCGGTACATGGAAGCGACAACGCCGAACGGGGAGGAGCCGTCAGTACCGCACGCAGCCACGTGCGCCTTCCAATGACGAAAGCGCATTCAGTTATACATCACAGGTTCTTAACGAAGTGGCTGCTTCTTGCTCTCGGTGGGTGCGGACCGTTGGTCCGCACGCTCCTGTAGAGCCGAGCCTACGCTCGGCTCCGCACACTGACAGGAAAGCAGCCGAGCATGGCTCGGCTCTACAGAAGGCAGTGCCAGCCCATCAAGGCCGCAGCAGCACCTTGCCGTTGCGGCCCGAACCCGCACCGGCCTTTGCTGCCTGGGCGATGTCGTCCAGTGCGAAGACCTGCTCCACCGGCAGGGTCAGTTCGCCGCTCGCCGCGCGCTTCAGCAGTTCGCCAACCAGCCGGCGCTTGTCCTCCACCGCCATCGCCTGGCTGACCTTGCTGCCCCAGAAACCCTTCACCGTGGCTTCCTTGTAGATCAGGCCGCCGGCGGGAATGCGCATGGGTTCGCCGCTCATCACACCGAACGACACCAGGGTGCCGTGGTGGCCAAGCAGGTCGACCAGATCGCCGCTGGCGTCGCCGCCGATGGAATCCACCGCGGCCGCGGCCTGCGCTTCGCCGGTCGCCTCACGCACGCGATCCTTCCAGCCGTCCACCGAGGTGTCGAACACATGATCGATGCCCAGCACTTTCAACTGTGCGACCGCATCGGCATTGCGCACCAGGTTGGCCACATGCACGCCACGCGCCCGCGCCAGCATCGCCAGCGATTTGCCCACCGCGCCGTTGGCGGTGTTCTGCACGATCCACTGGCCTGCTTCGACGTGCAGGAATTCCAGCAGCATCAGCGCGCTCAGCGGCATGGCGATCAGCTGCGCGGCCATTTCGTCCGGGATCGCCTCCGGCATCGGAATCACCATGCGTGCCGGCGCGATGAAGGCTTCAGCCCAGGTGCCGTGCACCGAGGCGGCGGCAACCCGCTGGCCGATCTGCAGGCCGTCGACGCCGTCGCCAAGTGCATCGACCACGCCCAGTGCTTCACTGCCCCCGATCGCCGGCAGCGTTGGCCTGTAGCCATACAGGCCGCGCACGGTCAGCAGGTCGTGGTTGTGGATCGAGGCGAGCACGGTGCGGATGCGCACTTCGCCGGGGCCGGGCTCGGGCAGGGCGGCATCGGCAATGGCGAGGACGTCGGCCGGGTCGCCGAAGGAGGGGTACTGGGCAGCGCGCATGGGCGGTGTTCCGGGGAAAGTTGATGTTGTACCGAACTGGGGACGCAGGCGTTGTCGACAAGGCGCTGCAGGTGCAACACGGCATCCTGCGACTGATCGTCGCGACATGTGCTGATTACCGCATCTTGTGTTGACGGGTTGGAATATCCCCACTATGTTGTGTCCGTCACTCCCGGTCAGCCGCCGCCGCCGGACATGCAGCAAACGTCCCGCGGCCCGCCCCTGAAGGCTTGCCGTGTCGACGCGGCCGCCATCGAGCGGACCCAGATCGCCCCCACGGCCCGGATACCGGCCGCAGGCGCAGGCTGTTGCCGACGATCTGGTGTTCCCGCGCTTTGGCATCCCACCCCGACCGCCCCGTGCGCCGGTATCGCGTGCAGGGCCGCCATGGCATCGACCGCCAATGCGCGTGCGAGCCTGGAGTTTCACCACCATGACCGACAGTACCTTCCGCGTGGCCGATCTGGCCGGCGCTGGCGACGCCTTGCGCGCCGGTGGCGAGCGCGTGCCGACCTGGATCACCAAGGAGGCCGGCAACCGTCGCCTGCCGTTCGAGGCCGAGCGCCTGCAGCGCAGCATCGACGCCGTGCATGCCGAGTTCCCGCAGCTGGATGTGAGCGACTACCGCCGTGTAGTGCAGTCGATGGTCGAACGCAAACCGAGCATCAGCGCCGATGACCTGGTCGATCTGCTGATCCGCGAGGCCGAATCGCGCGTGGACCTGGTCGCGCCGGAGTGGGAACAGTTTGCAGCGCGCATCTACCTGCGTCGCCTGTACAAGCGCGCCAGCCGCAACCGCTTCTACGACGTCGGCCTGAAGTACGGCTCCTACGTGGGCCTGCAGGAAAGCCTGGCCGACCGCGGCATCTACAGCAACGACATCCTGCGCTGCTATTCCAAGGAAGAGCTGCAGCAGGCCGGCCAGATGATCGACCCGGAACGCGACCGCCTGTTCGCCTACAACGGCCTGTACCTGCTGGCCACGCGCTACCTGGCCAGCGACCGCAGCCGCGAGGTCTATGAACTGCCGCAGGAGCGCTGGCTGACCATCGCGCTGTACCTGATGCAGGAGGAAAAGCCGCGCGAGCGGCGCATGCAGCTGGTCGGAGAGGCGTACTGGGCGCTGTCCAACCTGTACATGACGGTGGCCACGCCGACCCTGGCCAATGCCGGCAAGGTGGGCGGGCAGCTGTCGAGCTGCTTCATCGACACGGTGGACGACAGCCTGCAGGGCATCTATGACTCCAACACCGATATCGCCCGTGTGTCCAAGCACGGCGGTGGTGTTGGAGCCTATCTGGGCTATGTGCGCAGCAGCGGCGCGCCGATCCGTGGCGTGGCCAATTCCTCCGGCGGCGTGGTGCCGTGGATCAAGCAGCTCAATAACACAGCGGTATCTGTTGATCAGCTCGGCCAGCGCAAGGGCGCGGTGGCGGTGTACCTGGACATCTGGCACCGCGATATCGAAGCCTTCATGGACCTGCGCCTCAACAACGGTGACCAGCGCCTGCGCGCGCACGATGTGTTCACCTCGGTGTGCGTGCCCGACCTGTTCATGGAAGCGGTCGAGCGTCGCGCCGACTGGTACCTGTTCGACCCGCACGAGGTGAAGCAGGCCAAGGGCTGGTACCTGCAGGACTTCTACGACGAGAAGCGTGGTTCTGGCAGCTTCCGCGACCGCTACGCCGAGCTGGTGGCCGATGAGCGCATCAGCCGCCGCACGGTGAAGGCCATCGATCTGTTCAAGCGGATCATGCTCAGCCAGCTGGAGACCGGCAACCCGTTCCTGTTCTACCGCGACGAGGTCAACCGCCGGAACCCGAACAAGCACGCGGGCATGATCTATTCCAGCAACCTGTGCACCGAGATCCTGCAGAACATGAGCCCGACGCGGATGATCCAGGAGATCGTCAGCGGCGACCAGATCGTGACTACGCGCCGCGCCGGTGACTTCGTGGTCTGCAACCTGTCCTCGATCAACCTCGGACGTGCGATCAGTGCGCCGGACGACCTGCTGGCCACCGACGTGCTGGAGCGCCTGATCCCGATCCAGGTGCGCATGCTCGACAACGTGATCGACCTCAACGCATTGCCGGTGCCGCAGGCCACGATCACCAACCGCAAGTACCGTGCCATCGGCCTGGGCACGTTCGGCTGGCACCACCTGCTGGCGCAGCAGTCGATCCACTGGGAATCGCCGGATGCCGAAGAGCTGGCCGACCGCCTGTACGAGCGCATCAACTTCCTGACCATCCAAGCCAGCGCGCAGCTGGCGAAGGAGAAGGGCAGCTACCCGATGTTCGCCGGCAGCGATTGGCACAACGGACGCTACTTCAGTGACCGCGACTACAACGGCGCGGCCTGGGACAGCCTGGCCCGCGAGGTCGCCACGCACGGCCTGCGCAACGGCTGGCTGTTGGCGGTGGCGCCGAACATGAGCACCGCGCAGATTGCCGGTTCCACCGCCTCCATCGACCCGATCTACAGCGCGTTCTACTACGAGGAAAAGAAGGATTTCCGGCGTCCGGTGGCCGCTCCGGGTTTGTCGCTGGAGACCTGGCCGTACTACGAGAAGGGTGCCTACAAGGTCGACCAGTTCGCCAGCGTGCGCCAGAACGCGCGCCGCCAGCGCCACGTCGACCAGTCGATCAGCTTCAACCTGTACGTGCCAAGCACCATCCGCGCCAGCACCCTGCTGGAGCTGCACCTGAGTGCCTGGCGCGAGGGCCTGAAGACCACCTACTACGTGCGCTCCAACGACATCGACATCAGCGAATGCGAGTGGTGCTCCAGCTGACCGCCGGCGGCCCACGGTAGTGCCGGCCGCTGGCCGGCAACCCCGCGATCCACGGTAGTGCCGGCCGCTGGCCGGCAACACCGCGATCTTCGGTAGTGCCGGCCGCTGGCCGGCAACACGATAGAAAGAGAACGAAGGCAGAAACCCATGGCAACCCCCCTCGACCGCATCAAGATCCTCGAACCGCGACATCCCAATCGCAGCACCGGCATCATCAACGGCCGCACCAGCGGCATCCTCAACTGGAACGACATCCCGTACCCGTCGTTCTATCGGGCCTACAAGGAGCTGTCGACCAACTTCTGGATTCCCGACGAGGTCGACATGAAGCTAGATGCCCGCCAGTACGGCGAGCTCAATGCGCGCGAAAAGAACGCCTACGACTCCATCATCGGCCTGCTGGCCACGCTCGACTCACCGCAGACCCGCTTCATCTACAACGTGGCCGAGTACATCACCGACCCGGCCGCGCACGCCAACGCCGCGATCATCGGCCAGCAGGAAGTGATCCACAACGAAAGCTACAGCTACGTGCTGGCCTCGATCACCGACCTGCCGAACCAGAACCGCATTTTCGAGATCGCCCGGACCCACCCGACCATCATCAAGCGCAACGCACCGATCATGGGTGCATACGACGACTTCATGCGCGAGAAGACCGCCGAGACCCTGTTGAAGTCGTTGATCCAGTCCTCGATCCTGGAAGGCATCAACTTCTATTCCGGGTTTGCGTACTTCTACAACATGGTGCGGCAGAACCGCATGAACGGTACGGGCAAGATCATCAGCTTCATCAACCGTGACGAGCTGGCGCATACCAAGTTCATCAGCGAGCTGATCCGCGCCATCATCGGCGAGAACCCTGAGCTGCAGACCAACGAGTTGACCGCCTACGTGCACCAGTCGTTCGAGCATGCGATCGAGCTGGAGACGCAGTGGTCGTCGGAGGTGCTGGACGGTATCGACGGCATCGACGTGGACGAGATGGTGCGCTACGTGAAGTACCGCGCGAACAAGATGGCCGGCATGCTCGGCATCGAGCGCCTGTACAGCGACACCACCGACAACGTGATGCCGTGGATCAAGGCCTACGCCGACAACTTCACCGAGACCAAGACCGACTTCTTCGAGATGCGCAATGCAAGTTACAAGAAGACCAACGTCGACAACGGCTTCGACGACCTCTGAGCCCAGCGAAGCGCTGAGCATTCTGCTGGTGGTGGCCTCGTTGAGTGGCAACACCCGCGAGCTCGGCCGGCAGATTGCCGAGCGTTGCCGCGCAGTAGGCCACGCGGTGCACTGGCAGGAGGCCGACGACCTGCGCCAGGCCCCGCCACTGGCCGCCGATGAGGCCGACCTGGTACTGCTGGGTTGCTGGACCGACAACGCCGGCCGCACGCCGGCGGAGATGAAGGCATGGGTGGCCGGTATTACGGAGCGCGGCGAGCGGCCACGGCAGCTGGCGGTGTTCGGTACCGGCGAAACGCAGTGGGGGCAGGAGTACTACTGCGGCGCCGTGCACCGGCTGATCCGCTACTTCCGCAGCGACTACCCGCCGCTGGAGATCGAACAGATGCCGCATGGCGTTCGCCATGCCGCGGCCATCGAGGCCTGGACCGACGCGGTCCTGGCCCATTACTGGAGCAACACCGATGCAGATCATCGACGCCACCACGCCTGAGCAGTTCCAGCAGCTGCTGGCCGAACACCCGCGGGTGCTGGTGGATTTCCACAAGGACCAGTGCCCAGGGTGCCGGATGCTGGAGGTGTCGCTGCACCGGGTGGCGACCAGCAGTGCAGGGCAGGGCATCACCCTGCTGCGCGTGCAGCTGGAAGTGCTGGGTGAAGCGTTCTTCAGGGGACTGGGGTTGCGGCAGACGCCGACGCTGTCCCTGTTCCGTGACGGCGACGAACGCACCCGCCTGGCCGGGTTCCAGTCGCCGCAGCAGATTGAGGCCGCGATCGCGTTGCATCTGTAGAGTCGAGCCATGCTCGACTGCTGTTCGCGCGGTGATGGAATGAGTCGAGCATGGCTCGACTCTACAAAGGCATCCACGCATGGCGTGGATCTACCCGCCGTTGAAGGTATCCACCAGCAGCTTCACGTTCAACGCCACGATCACCAGTGCGATCACCCAGGCGATGCTGCCCAGCCAGCGCGGGGCCACCAGCGCGCCCATCGTCACCTTGTCGGTCACGATCCGCACCAGCGGGATGATCGCGAACGGCAGCTGCATCGACAGCACCACCTGGCTCAGCACCAGCAGCTTCACCGCGCCCTGGTCGCCGAACAGCATGATCACCACCACCACCGGAATGATCGCCAGCGCCCGCGTGATCAGCCGCCGCAGCCACGGCGGCAGACGCAGGTGCAGGAAGCCTTCCATCACGATCTGCCCGGCCAGCGTGGCGGTCACCGTCGAGTTCAGGCCCGAGGCCAGCAGCGCAATCGCAAACAGTGTCGCCGCCGCGCCTACGCCGAGCATGGGCGCCAGCAGCTGGTGCGCCTGCTCGATGTCTTCCACATCAAATCGGCCATTGGCATGGAACACCGCCGCCGCCAGGATCAGGATGCTGGCGTTGATGAACAGTGCCAGGGTCAGTGCAAGGGTGCTGTCGGTCACTGCCCAGCGCAGCGCGCTGCGTCGGCCTTCATCGGTGCGCGGGTAGGCACGGGTCTGCACGATGGACGAGTGCAGATAGAGATTGTGCGGCATCACCGTGGCACCAATGATGCCGATGGCGATGTACAGCGCGTGCGGATCAGTTACCACCTGCGCGCGCGGAATGAAACCGCCCAGCACTTCCATCACCGGCGGTGCGGCCAGCGCGATCTGCACCATGAAGCAGGCGAAGATCACCATCAGCAATGCGATCACGAAGGCTTCCAGCGCACGGAAACCGCGGTTCATCAGCAGCAGCACCAGCAGCGTGTCCAAGGCGGTGATCACCGCGCCCCACAGCAACGGCAGGTCGAACAGCAGCTTCAGCGCAATCGCGGTGCCGATCACCTCGGCCAGGTCGCAGGCGATGATCGCCGCCTCGCACAGCGCCCATAACGCCAGGTTCACCGGCTTCGGGTAGCGGGCACGGCAGGCCTGGGCCAGGTCCATGCCGGTAGCGATGCCGAGCCGCGCCGACAGCGCCTGCAGGATCACCGCCATCAGGTTGGAGATGAGGATGACCGACAGCAGCAGGTAACCGAAGCGCGAACCGCCGGCGAGGTCGGTGGCCCAGTTGCCCGGGTCCATGTAGCCGACCGAAATCATGTAGCCCGGGCCGAGGAAGGCCAGCAGGCGGAACCACCAGTGGCCCTTGTCGGGCACCGCCACCGAGGCGTTGAGCGCACCCAGGCTGGCCGGAGTGGAGGCCGAAGGGTCGCGGGGTGCCAGGGTGTTCATGGCTCCGAATATAGCTCCTGCTATAGTAATTAGCAATGTGAAACAATCGTCTTTATCGCGTTACTGGTCCAGAATTCAGGTTCAACACCGGAACAACCGGAAGGACAGGCGCAGGCGTGGGCAAGACCGACGATTCGACATCGCTGAAGAGCACCCCCTTGATCGAGGCCGAGCGCCAGGTCGAGAGCTTCCGGCAAGTGCGCGAGGCGCACCGGATGGAGCTGGTGGAGGACTATGTCGAACTGATCTCGGATCTGCTGGCCGACGGCGGCGAGGCCCGCCAGGTCGACATCGCCACCCGCCTGGGCGTAGCCCAGCCCACCGTGGCGAAGATGCTGCGGCGACTGGCCCGGGATGGCTGGGTGGTGCAGCGGCCGTACCGCGGCGTGTTCCTGACCCCGGAAGGCGAGGCGCTGGCGCATGCCAGCCGCCAGCGCCATCAGACCGTGGAGCGTTTCCTGCTGGCGCTGGGCGTGGACGCGGATACCGCGCGGCGCGATGCCGAGGGTATCGAGCACCATGTAAGCGAGCAGACGCTGGCGTTGTTCGAAGCGTTTGTGCGCAAGGCCGAGGGCGAGGCGCCGTAACGGTAGCGCCGGGCCATGCCCGGCGGCTGTTCGCGCGGTGATGGAATGAGTCGAGCGTGGCTCGACTCTACAGATCGGGCGGACAATGGGCCTGCTGCTGCGCGCACGCCCGTTTCGTCCATTCCTTCAACACGGGCTGCAGGCCTTCGTAACGCCGGCCTTGCCAGCCATTGGCAAGTACATTCCCGTCTGCATCGATCAGCACCAGATTCGGCGGTGCCAGCCCGGCCAATGCCTGCAGTGCCGGCATGCGCGCGGCACGGCGCGGGTCCAGCACCGGCCACGGCATCTCCTGCGCGTGCATGTAGCGGCGCAGCGCGGCCTCGCTCTCATCCAGGCTGACGTACACCACTTCGGTATCGGCGCCGGCCTCGCGCAATGCGTCACGCACGCTGCGCAGTGTGGGTACGAAGGCATGGCAGGGCGCGCACCAGTCGGCGCCGAAGTACAACGCCACCAGCTTCGGTGGCGATGACCACTGCATCGGCCGCAGCGAGCGCTGTTCCGGCCGCATCAGCGAGGCCGAGACCTGCGCGTGCAGGTCCGCAGCCATCGCCGGTGCGGCCAGCAACACGGCACAGGCCAGCAACAACGCTCGTAGTGGCTTAGAACGCATAGCGCAGGTTGACGTACCACGAGCGCGCGAAGCGCGGCCCATAGACATAGTCGCTGTCACGCAGCGCACCCACTTCCAGATCCTTCTGACGCTGGTCGAACACGTTCTTGACGCCTGCGGCCACCGACACTTCCTGCTGCGCCTGAGCGCCCAGATGGCGGTGCCAGCGCGCACCCAGATCGGTCACCAGGAATGAACGCGTGCGATGCAGTTCGCCCAGCCGGTTGTTCAGCACCGACATCGGCCCGGTGTGGCGCAGCGCGACGAAGGTCTCCCACGGCTCGGCCGGCATCCAGCTGAGCTGGGCCAGGCCGGTCCAGCGTGGGGTCTTCAGGTAGTCCCGGCTTTCGATCACGGTGTCGCCGCCGTCGCCGGTGTCGTCGAAGATGCGCTGCGGTTCGCGGAAGCGCGAGCGGTACCACGATGCACCCGCGGTCAGGCGCCACTGCGGCGACGGCTGCCAGCCGAGGTTGGTTTCCGCGCCCAGCACGTTGGAACCGGACGCGTTGTAGCGCAGCTGACTGAGCTGTCCGTCATCGCCGCGCTGGATCTCGCCCAGTGCGAAGGTGTCGCGGATGCGCGCATACGAGGCGGTGGCATCCCAGCTCCACACCGGATTGGCCGGGTCAGATCGCCAGTCGAAGCCGAACAGGGTGGTCAACGCGCGCTCTTCCTTCAGGCCGTCGGTGTTGCGCACGCGCACCTGTTCGCCACCCAGCGTATCGACATGCACATCCTCGACGAAGATCTCTGGGGCACGGAAGCCGGTGGCAATGCCGGCGCGCCACTTCAGGTTGGGCGTGGCCTGCCAAGCCAGCGCGATGCGCGGCGAGAACACCGCGCTGTCCAGCTCCGAGCTCTTGTCCACGCGCGCACCCAGCACCAGGTCGACGTTGTCGCGCAGGCTCCACTCGTCCTGGATGAAGGCGCCCAGGTTGTGGAAGGTAGCGTCCTCCAGCACTGCCAGCCGCTGGCCGTCACCGGTGCGGTTGTCGTCGCGCAGCGCCTCGTGCTTGTACTGCACGCCGAAGGCCAGCGCGTGCGCCCCCAACCGCCAGTTCAACTGGCTGTCGATGTAGTGCAGCGGGTTGTGGGTGCGGCCGTACTGGCGCCACGAACGCGCTGCCGCGCTGCCGGCCACGTGGCGGTCCAGCTGCGATGGGTCATAGCCGGGTGCGGACGGATCGGTGACTACGTCGCCCAGACCGCCATAGAAGCTGTCACGGTCGATGTCGGCGAAGGCATAGGCCAGGCGGAAATCGACGTCGGCATTGATCTCCTGATCCCACGACACGCTGCCTCGGCGGTATTTCGTATCCAGCGATTCGGCGATGTTGGCTAGGTATTCGGGCTGGTCCAGGCGGTTGCCGCCGCGGCGGGTTTCATCGGTCACCTGCAGGTCCAGGCGCAGCCGTGTGCCCGGCGTGGGGGCGTACCAGGCCTGCAGCCCGCCGACCTTGAGGTTCTTGCGGGTGATCTCGGTGTAGCCGTCGCCGTTGTAGTCGATGCCACTGTTCCAGTTGCGCTGGGCGATCACTGACAGGCCCGCGTCTGCGTCCTTGGCCACCAGGTCGAGGCGCACATCGGCATTCTTCTGCGGCGTGCCTTTCAGCACGTCCACGCCGGCCTGCACATGGCCACCGCTGCGCGCCGGCAGCGGCGGGATCAGGTTGATCACACCGGCCACCGCGCCCGGGCCGTACAGCGCCGAACCACCGCCTTTGACCACTTCGATGCGGTCGACGAACCCGGCCGGGATCTGTTCCAGGCCGTACACACTGCCCAAGGTGGACAGCAGCGGGATGCCATCGAACAACAGCTGGTTGTAGGCGCCGGGCAGGCCCAGCAGCTGTACTTCGCTGGTGTTGCAGTTCTGGCAGTTGCTTTCCACGCGCAGGCCATTGATCAGCTCTGCGGCGCGCGAGAAGTCGGTGGCCGCGCGCAGCGCGATGTCTTCCTTGCGCAGCACCTCGGTGCGGATCGGCACGTCCGACAGCAGGCGTTCGCTGCGGGTGGCGGTGCTGACCTTGACCTGCACACGGTCCAGCTCGGTCGGCTTCGGTGTGGCTGCCAGCGCGGGCAACGGCAGGGTCAGGGCGATGGCGGCAGCCAGAGGCAGCCGGCGGGATAGGGGTCTGGAAACGGGCATGAGGGCGTCGTCCTTGGGAGAGGAAAGGCGGCGAGGGCGACCTGGCTGACGCATATGAAAGCAGAGGGTCATAGATATAGCAATGGCTATATAAATAAGTCCGTGCAATCACGAAGCTGAAAGCAGGATCAGAACATCGCGGACGACTGTGTTATAACATTACAATTAGGCAGCAGAACCCTGCCGGATGTCATGCCCGGCAGGGTGCGATCGAAATCGAGGAACGCCGCCCCGGTCTGGCCCCGGGGCGGCGAGGGGATTACCAGGCGGCGCGCAGGCCCACCTGGGCACCGTGGTTGCGATAGCCGCTGTCGCCACGCTGCACACGCAGGTCACCCCATGCGCTCCAGCGCTGGCCCAGCTGCAGCTGGGCACCGGCCTGCACTTCGTAGCGGTTCTCCGGCGTCCTCGCGCTCAGCGACTCGCTGTTGAAGCGCATGGCCTCATCGCGCGCGCCACGCAGCCAGTTCGCCGCCAGGAACGGCTGCACGCGGTTGCCCTGCAGCGTGCCCTGGCCAAACAGGCGTACGCCGAGGCGGCTGTTGAGGCCGCCGCCGCGACCATCCTCGACCGTGGTGCCATTGTTTTCGATCAGGCTGTCACCGTCGTAGTCGGTCCAGGTCAGCTGCGCCTGCGGCTGCAGGTACAGCGTGCTGGCCTCACTGCTGCGGATGGCCCAGGCGTAACCGGCTTCCAGCGACGCACTGCGGGTCCTGGAATCGTAGGTCTCGCGGGCGATGCCTTCGCCCTGCACCTCGTTGTCGAAGCGTGCTGCCTGCAGCCAGCCGTCCACATACAGGCCGGCACTGCTCTGTGCATCCTGCACCCAGCCCAGGTAGACACCGGCCGACTTGCCCTTGACCTTGCCGCGCGTGCCATAACCGCTCAGCGTCGACACCGCCTGCGTGGTCGCCTCGCCGGTGCCCAGCATCACGCCGACCTGGCCACGGCCATCGCCCCAGCGCCAGACATCGCTGCCCAGCTGCAGGGTGTTGATGTGGGTACGGGCATCGACCTGGCCGGCCACGTTCGCCTGCAGCTGGTCACGCCCGGCGCGCACCCAGGTGCCGATGCGGGCGCGGTCGAAGCTGGGCTCGCCGCGGTCATGGCGGCGCAGCTGGAACATCTGCACGGCCGCGGCCTGGTTGGCCAGGTACGCTCCGGGCTCCGGACGCAGCACGGGGACCGGGTCGACGGGATTGACCGGGTCCACCGGATCGACCGGGTCAACAGGATCGACCGGATCCACCGGCGCGCACTCCGGCAGCGACGGATTGATATCGCACGGATTACCAGTGTAGGCCGAGGTCAGGTACCAGTTGCCGTTGGCAGTGCCGGGCATGCCCTTGCGCAGGAAGTATTCGTACATGCCACCGATGGCGCGGCCCTGCATGGCGAAGGTTGCGGTGGAGGTGCCATCGACCTGCACCAGCGGAATGCCGTTGACGGTCTGCGCACCGGCGCCATTGATGTTGTTGACCACGATCCGGGTGTTGCCGCTTGCATCGCCGGTGACGTGCACCTTCGAAGTCGGCGCATCGTCGGCGGCCATCACCGTATTGAAGTGCAGCGTGCCGCCCTGGCCGACATAGTTGCCGTTGACGGTCAGCTGGCGGAACTCACCCGGCCCGAGCAGGATGTCGCTGCCCGCACCCAGGGTGAGGTTGCCGGTGTTGCTGTCGCCGGACAGCATCCAGCGACCGCCCTGGTCGACGATGACGTCGGCCGGGCCGAGGATGCGGCCGGTGAGGTCGAGACCGTCAAGGAAGCGCAGCGTGCCGGTGGCGGTATCTGCGATGGTGAAGTTACCGGCCAGCGTGGAAGTTCGGCCGCTAAAGTCGAACCGGGCACCTGCATTGGCCTGCAGGAGGTTGCCGTTGCCACCCTTCAGCGTGGCGCCGTTCTGCACGATGAAGCGGTTGACCTGCGGAGTTGAGCCCGCGGCTTGGGCGCTGAGCGCTGCGCCAGCGGTTCCTTCCACGGAGGAGCCATCGATAAGCACGTACCACCCATCCGGGCCCATGGTGGGTTGGCCGCCGGCGTTGAGTCGGCTGTAGATGCCATCCTGCGCGCCGACGACAGAAGAACCGCTGCGCAGTTCCAGAATGCCCGCCAGCATCTCGACGCCGTGCACATTGCCAGCAAAGGCCGTCGATGAGGCGCGGATGGTTCCGCCGCCCGAAATGCGCGAAGCCGTGAAAGGACTTTCGACGCGGCTGTTTGAAATGGTGATGACTGTGCGCGCGGATGCCGGGTTGGACAGTAGTGCACTGGTATTCAGGCCGACCAGCGTGCTGCCTCGGATGTCGCCGACGGAATCCGTCAACGTGACCTGGCCGGCGGATGCGTTGCTGAGGGTGAGTGTCGAATCCTGCGAATTTACTGAGCCGACTCGAGTGCCGTCGACGGTCAGCTGCGAATTGCCACGGAGCGTGAAGTTCTGCCCGACCCAGACATGGCCCGGAACGACCGTAGCGGACGCGCCGTTGTTCAGATCAACGGCCGCGGCCTCCATGGAGGGCACGAGAATCAGCCCGGCGAGTGCAAGTGCCAGCCGTGATCGGACAAGCGTGGAAGGAAACTTCGGCGTGAACTGCATCATGCGCATGGGTGTTTCTCCTTGAAGCTCATTGGGGTGGACCTGCATCCGCAGGACCGGAGGCGGCACTGTGCGGATCGGGTCTTGCCTGGGCCATGCAATTAATCTGAAACGACTGCAGCGGCACGTGCCGGATTCAAACCCCGTTCAATAACTCACCAAACTGAATGGAGCGCGTGGTCTGAATAATTCAGCGTGCGTGAGAGCGCAGTGAATGGCGCGTGCAGGATGCTCAAGCTGCGCATCTGCAATCTAAATCCGTGACAGCGGCCACAGTTCATCGGCGCCGTGGCGCTGCGTGGCGGGGGTCATGGAGTCGGGGACGGCTCAGAGCCCTTTCCTCTGGAAAGGGAGCCGACTCAGGGGCCTCGATCAGCCGCGGCGGAACGCGGCGGGGGTACGGGCGCCGACGATGATCATGCGGATCATCGTGGAGATCTGTTCAACCAGCTCCGGATCCTTCTCCGGTGGCAGGTCCATGGCGGTGGCACCCATCGCGAACACCAGCCGGGTGATGGCCTTGGCCACCAGTTCCGGGGCATGCAGTACGGCGCCATCCAGTGCGGCCAGGCGTACCAGGTCGTGCTGCAGCTCTTCCTCGAAATAGTGCAGCTCGCGTTCGACCGCATGCTTGAAGTCGTCCGAGCCGACCGCGCCCTCGCGCAGCAGCACGTGCAGCAGCTTGTCGTCGGCGCGCAGCTGCTCCATGAAGGTCTCCACCGAGACCCGCACCACGCTGGTGGCGGTGGAGGTGGCGCGCTGCCGGGCCTCGCCGATGATGGTGCGCAGCGAGCGGCCGGCCGCATCGATCAGCGCCACGGCCAGTTCGTCCATGTCGCGGAACTGCCGGTAGAAGCTGTTCGGCGCGATGCCGGCCTCACGTGCCACTTCGCGCAGGCTGAGCGTGGACAGGCTGCGGTGCGGCCCGATCAGTTTCAGGGCAGCAGCCAGCAGATCCTCGCGGCTCACCGTACGGCGGGCCGGGCTGTTGGCATCTTCGGGCGTCGACAAGGCGGTGGCGGCGGCCATGGGGGTTCCGGTGGGGCGAGGCTGAATCATACCCAATCCGGTTCAATATACACATGTATACACAGGTGTATGTGCGCCCGTATAGTGCGCCCATGAGCGCTGTCGTCCGTCCGTCCCTGTTCTCTCCGTACCGCTGGGTCTCGCCGTCGCTGTTCGATTTCTGGGCGGGCCAGCTCAATCCCCTGTGGACCCTGCGCGAGCCGGTGGCCCGCCTGGTCCGGCGCGAGCCGGCCGGCGAGGGCGCGGCGACCCTGGTCCTGCGCACCAACCGGCACTGGGCCGGCATGCGCGCTGGCCAGCACGTCACCCTAGGCGTCGAGATTGAAGGGCGCCTGTGGCAGCGCAGCTACAGCCCTACCACACTGGGTCGGCGCGAGCTGGCGATCACCGTCAAGGCGATCGACGGCGGCCGGGTCAGCCAGCACCTGGTCAATCATGCGCAGCCGGGCGAACTGTTCCGCCTCGATGCCGCTTTCGGCGAATTCCATATGCCGGCCGCGGCGCCGGTGCTGCTGCTGGCGGCCGGCAGTGGCATCACGCCGATGCGCAGCCTCCTGCGCGAGGCCTGCCAGCGCCCGCTGGCCGCGCCCGTGGACCTGTTCTACTGGGAGCGCACCGCCGCCCACCTGCAGTTCCGTGATGAACTGCAGGCGCTGGCCGCAGCGCATCCGAACCTGCGCGTGCATCTGCTGACCACCCGCGAGGGTGAGGCGCCGGCCGCGCGTATCGATACCCATGATCTGCTGGTGCCCGGCGATGACACGCCTCAGGCGCAGCGCCATGTGCTGGCCTGCGGCCCGGATGGATTCGTTGCCGCCGCGCGCGAGCGTCTGGCGCACCAGGTGGCCGGCTTCCAGGCCGAAGCCTTCACCCCGCCGGCGCCGTTGCGCGATGCCAGCAGCGAAGGTGAGGTGTCGCTGACGCTTGCGCGCAGTGGCCGCCAGCTGAGCGTACCGCGTGGCCGCTCGCTGCTGGAAAGCCTCGAAGCCCACGGCATCAAGCCCAAACACGGCTGCCGCATGGGTATCTGCAACAGCTGCAGCTGTGACCGCGTCAGTGGCGCCACCCGCCACCTGCGCACCGGCGACCTGCAGTCCGAATCGGCACAGCCGGTGCGGATCTGCGTGAGCGCACCGACCACCGACCTGACCCTGGATCTCTGAGGACGCCTGCCATGACCCGCGCTACCGACCGTGCCCTGAGTACTGCCGAGATGCATGCCTTCGGTGAGGAACTCGACGCGATCCGCGACCGTGTGATCGGCAGCCTCGGCGCCTCCGACACCCGCTATATCCGCCGCGTTGCCGCCGCCGTGCGCTGGTTCGGCGTGGGCGGCCGTGGCCTGCTGTTCCTGGCGGCGTTCTCGCCACTGTTCTGGATGCCGCTGCTGTGGCCGGCTGCGATCACCGGCACGCTGCTGCTGGCGCTGTCGAAGATCCTGGAGAACATGGAGCTGGGCCACAACGTCATGCACGGCCAGTTCGACTGGACCGGCGACCCCAGGCTCAACGGCAACACCTACGAGTGGGACATCGTTGCCACCGCCGACAACTGGCGCAAGACCCACAATTTCCGCCACCACACCTACACCAACGTGCGTGGCATGGACGATGACATCGGCTACGGCCTGCTGCGCATCTTCCCGGAACAGCGCTGGAAGCCGTTCTACCTGCTGCAGCCGATCATCGCGCCGATCTTCGCGCTGCTGTTCCAGTGGGGCGTGGCCGCGCAGGACCTGCGCCTGGGCCGTTGGCTGAAGGGCCGCATCAGTGGCCGTGCGATGTGGATGCAGACCCGCCCGGTGGCGCGAAAAATGGCCCGTCAGGTGCTGAAGGACTACGTGTTCTTCCCGCTGCTGGCCGGCCCGTTCTTCCTCACCGTGATGCTGGGCAATCTGGTGGCCAACGGCCTGCGCAACATCTGGACCTACGTGATCATCTTCTGCGGGCACTTCACCGCCGAATCGGAAACCTTCCCGAAGGAGTGCCTGCGCAATGAGTCGCGCGGTCACTGGTACCTGCGCCAGCTGCGCGGTTCGTCGAACATCAGTGGCGGTTTCCTGATCAACGTGCTGTCGGGCAACCTCAGCCACCAGATCGAGCACCACTTCTATCCGGACCTGCCGGCCAACCGCTATGCGGCCATCGCCAAGGAAGTGAAGGACATCTGCCGCCGCTACGGCCAGCACTACAACAACGGCTCGCTGCCGCGCCAGTTCGGCCAGGTGGTCTGGCGCATCCTGCGCCACGCGTTCCCGAGCAAGCCGCGCCGCCTGCCGATGTCGGACATCATGTCCGCACCGGCATCGGCCAACGCGGGCTGATCGACTCAGCCCGCTTTCGCCAGATCCGCCTGCTCGCGGTCCAGGCGACGCAGGAATACCTGCATTTCCTTGCGTGCCTGCTGGTCGCCCTTGCTGCCGGCCACGCTCAGCCCGCGTTGCCACGCTTCGCGCGCCGCCTGCGGCTGGCCACTGGCCAGCCAGGCCTTGCCCAGCAGCTTCCACGCCGCCGAATACTGCGGATCAAGGACCACGCAACGGCCCAGATGGGTTGCCGCGCGCACCGGGTTGCCGGCATCCAGCCAGCCCTTGCCCAGGCCGAAGCGCAGCAGCGCGCCGTCCTTGCCGCTGGCGAGCATGCATTCCAAAGCCTCGATGTTCATCAGCGCACCTCCACCAGCAGCTCGGCCGGTCCCGGCTGGAAGCGGCCGCGATGGAACAGCAGTGGCGCGCCGCCGTTCTCGTGCACTTCGATGATGCGGCCGGCCAGCAACAGGTGATCGCCCACCGGCCACTGCGCATGTCGGGTACAGGTGAGATGGGACACCGCACCGGCGATGCGTGGCGGGGCGTCCTCGTCGTCATCCAGCAATGCCAGACCGTCGAAGCGGTTGCGTACCTGCGGATCGGCAAAGCGCCGGGCCAGTGCTTCCTGGTCGGCCGCCAGCACGCTGATCGCAAAGCGGGTGGCGCGCTGGAAGGTGGACAGGCTCTGCGCGTGCAACGCCAGGTTCCACAGCACCAGTGGCGGCTGCAATGACACCGGCACGAATGAGTTGATGGTCAGGCCGACCGGCTTGCCCTGCGCATCGCGCGCGCAGACGATGGCCACGCCGGTAGGAAAGTGGCCGAGCAGCCGCCGCAGGGCACGCGGCGGCATCTCGACCGACGGCACCGGGGCCGGGGCGGGGAAGACCCCCGCCCACGGCCCGGCGTACGGCAGTGTCTCGCCGCTCATGAGGCCCGGGCCTGGCGGTAGCGCCGGCCGACCTCGGCCCAGTTGATGATGTTGAAGAACGCACCGATGTAGTCCGGGCGGCGGTTCTGGTAATGCAGGTAGTAGGCGTGTTCCCAGACATCCAGTGCGAGGATCGGGGTATTGCCGGACAGGCCGACCGTAGCGCCCATCAACGGGCTGTCCTGGTTGGCGCTGCTTTCAACCTTCAGGCGGCCGTCGCGATCGCTGGTCAGCCAGGCCCAGCCACTGCCGAAGCGGGTCTGCGCGGCCTTGGTGAAGGCCTCCTTGAAGGCATCGAAGCCACCCAGATCGCGGTCGATGGCGGCGGCCAGCTCATCATCGGGCGTGCCGCCGTTGGCGCTGAGCACGGTCCAGAACAGGCTGTGGTTGGCGTGGCCACCGCCGTTGTTGCGGACTGCGCCACGCTGCGCCTCGGGCACTGCATCGAGGTTGGCGATCAGCGCCTCGACCGGCTGCTCGGCGATGCCGGCCTGCTCGATGGCGGCATTGAGGTTGTTGACGTAGGTCTGGTGGTGCTTGCTGTGATGGATTTCCATCGTGCGCGCATCGAAATGCGGCTCAAGGGCGTCATAGGCATAGGGGAGCGGGGGAAGCGAGTACGACATCGAAGCAATCTCCGTGGGGAAGGCCAAGGGGGCTGGCCGTGGGGAGACTGTTATCGCACCTCAACATTGGTTGAGGTCAAGAGATCAAGAGGTCAAGGCCGAGGCATGGTAGTGCCGGCCGCTGGCCGGCATTCAGCGAAGGTCGGGTTGCCGGCCAGCGGCCGGCACTACCAGAATCCGCTTTCCGAACCCTCACCGGCGCGCTGATGCGCTGCCCGCGCTCGCAGGAAACTGTCAGGAGGGGGCGGGGGCCGCTGGACAGGACCGTTGGCGCCAAGGATGGCACCATCGAGCACCATGGAGGGGCTTTTGCGTGTCCTGGCCAGCGGCCCCCGCCCCCTCCCACACGTATCCACCACCGCCCCGGCACGCCAACCCGCC
>NZ_JASJSQ010000066.1:0-3429 GCF_030236855.1 Stenotrophomonas maltophilia group sp. Smal13 | reverse complement strand
GCTCAACCAGTCCTTGCAGGCGCCATCCACCTGGTCACCGCACGCCTGCTGCATCCGCTGCTGCAGCCGTGCCAGCGTCTCCGCACCCTGATGCTTGCCGCTCCACGCCTTCAACTGCCCGGCAAGTCGCTCGAAACGCTGGCGCGTGCGCTGGTGGTAGCCCGAAGGCTGCGCCTCCAGTTCGGCAATCAAGGAGGCGGTCGCCTGCTCGATGCGCGGTGCATCGTCCGGCGCCAGCTTCAGCAGGCCTTCCACGTACAGCACGCCCCATTGCACTCGGGTGGCCGGGCCCTGTGCACCATCGTAGGCGCGCTTCAACCACTCCAGCGCACCGGCGGTGTCGCCGCGCTGCTCGGCCAGTTCGGCCAGCTCGGGCATGTAGTAGTACGGCTGCTCGCTGCGCTTCAGCTCGGCCAGCAACAGCGCCTCGGCACCCGCGTCGTCACCTACCTCGCGCAATGCGTACACCGCGCTGCTGATCGTGGCCTGGCGTGCATGCGCATCGGTGGCGGCGGCATCGGCAGCGGCCACGCGCTGCTTGACCCGCTCGACCAGCGGCGCGGGCAGTGCGCCCTTGGGCTGTTGCTGGCGGGCCAGCGATACTTCGGTCAGCGCACGCGACAACGCGTCGTCGGCGCGATCACCGCGCTCGGCGTCTGCACGCTCCAGTGCGACCAGCAGCTGCTGTCCGAGCGTGTTGCTGGTGGCCGGCCCGGCACTGGCCTGCTTGACCAGCTGCACGCCTGCATAGCCGAGCAATTCACGGTTGCGGCGCACTTCCGCCGGTTGTGCCAGTACGGCCTGCAGCAGCTCGCGCACTTCGGTGGGCGAGGCATCGGGCTTTTCGGCTGTAGCCAGAGCCAGCAGGGCGAAACGGCGCTGCAGGGCGGCGTCGGGTGCCGCCCTGGACAACTGGCGCAGCACGTCCTGGCTCCTGCGCTCGCCGGCCAGGCGGTTGGCGTCCACTTCCCAGCCGTAGTCGCCCAGCACTTGCCAGTCTTCGGCGGCCAGCCGGTCCGGCGTTGCCAGCGCGGTGGCCACGGGCGCGGCAACAGCACTTCGTCTGCCGGCCACCGCGGTCAGGGCCCGGGTCAGTTCGGCGGCGTCATTGCCGCCGGCCACGCGGGTGATTTCGTTGCGCTGGGGGTCGAGCACGATCAGCGTGGGATAGCCGCGCACGCCGAAGCGTTCGCCCCAGGCCTGCGCACCTTCCTCGTCGCCATCCAGGTAGACGGGAACGAATTTGCTGGTCAGCGCGATGAAGGCCGGGTCCTTGAACAGGCCCGCCTTGAGCTGGTTGCACGGCGGGCACCAGACGGCACCCCAGTACAGCAGCACCGGCTTGCCGCTGTCGGCGGCTTCGGCGAAGGCATCGTCCACATCGCCCTGGCGCCAGGCGATGGCGGACGCCGGCGCGGGTGCCTCGGCGGAGTTGGCGGTGGATACCGGGGCCGGGGTGCAGGCGCTCAGCGCCGAGGCCAGCAGCAACACGGAAAGCGCGACGCGCATCGGCAGCATCTCGAAGGGCAGGGTGACAGGCCATTGTAGGAACCGCCGGGGAGCCTGCTGATTCAGTTTGCTTATGACAGGCGTGCCGCAGGGCATGACGCCCACCGGGCATTGCCGGGCGGATGCCTTCAGGCCGCTGCCCGCACCATCTGCTGGTACACCAGCCCGTTGATCTCGCCGACCTCGCCATCCAGCACGAAGCCATAGCGCAGGTAGGTAGGCACTGCATTGAGCGAGGCGCGCACCGTCAGTACCGGCTCGCGTACCTGTGGCAGCACGGCTTCGAACAAGGCGTGCCCGATGCCCTGGCCCTGGCAGGCGGGATCGACGAACAGCATCGCCAGGTGCCGGCCCTCCTTCAGTTCGACCACGCCGACCACGCGCGCATCCTGTTCGGCCACCAGGATGTGGTTGTCACCCTGCAGGCGCGCACCAAACGCATCGGCTGCTGCGACACTGCCGAAGGCGGCGATACCGGCCGCGCTGAGAGACGGCGCCACTGCCTGGTTGAACGCGGCCAGGCACACCGCGCTGATCGCAGGCAGGTCATCGACGTGGGCAGGGCGGATCCTTGGCATGCAGTGTTCTTCCTGTGGTGGGCGGCGCATCATCGTTGCCGCAGACCTGCAGGCTAAGCTGGCGTCATGAGTGAATTCAATCCCGCCCATGCTTCGTTGTTTCCTCAACAAGGACTGAGCCTGGGCCTGATGACGCCGGTTGCGGCGCATGGACTGGCCGACCCGGACGAGGCGCGGCGCATCGCACGGCTGGCCGATGATCTTGGCTTCGCCGCGCTATGGACGCGCGACGTGCCATTGATGGTGCCGCAGGGCCCGGATGCAACAGCGAGTGCGCTGGATGACCCGTTCCTGTGGCTGGGCATGCTGGCTGCCGCGACCGAGCGCATCGTGGTCGGCAGCGCAGCCATTGTGCTGCCGCTGCGGCAGCCGTTGCAGGTGGCGAAGTCGGCGCTGAGCCTGGACCGGATCAGTGGCGGACGTTTCGTGCTCGGGCTGGGTTCGGGTGACCGCCCGGAAGAATTTGCTGCGTTCGGCGAGGATCTGGAGGGCAGGGCGGCGACGTTCCGTGAGCGCTGGACGTTGTTGCGCGCAGCACTGTCACCCGAGGCCGATGAGCGGACCGCCGTACTGCAGGGGACCGGTGGCTTCGATGTGCTGCCGGCACCGGCGACGCGCATTCCGATGCTGGTGGTGGGTACTGCGCGGCAGAGCCTGCAGTGGATCGCGCGTGAGGCCGAAGGTTGGGCCACCTATCACCGCGAGGAGGTTGCGCAGGAAGGGCGCATCGGCCTGTGGCAGCAGGCGCTGGTGCAGCGCGGCGGGGCAGGCAAGCCGTTCGTGCAGTCGATGCAGCTGGACCTGCAGGCGGATCCGCAGGCGCCCGCCGAGCCGCTGCCGCTGGGCCTGAAGGTCGGCCGCGATGGCCTGCGTGACTACCTGCTGCGCGTGCATGCGCAGGGTGTGGCGCACGTGATGTTCAATCTGGTCGACAACGGACGGCCGATGGACGCGGTGCTGCGCGAGATCGGCGAGCAGGTTCTGCCGGATGTGCTCCGGTAGGTGTCCACCTTGGTGGACACGTTCCAGCAGTCGAGCACGGCTCGACTCTACATGCGGTTCGCATCTGCGTATCATTCGCATTTGATATCCCGATGCTGGAGCTCCGCGTGACCCAACGTTCCCCCATGCACCCGGCCGGACGCCTGTTCGCGGTGGTCGCTTTCATCGAGGCCGTGACCTGGGCCGGCCTGCTCATCGGCATGTGGATGAAGTACGGCCCGATGGCCAACGTGGCGCTGGTGAAGTTGTTCGGACCCCTGCACGGCGTGGCGTTCCTGGTCTATGTGGCGGTGACGCTGTTCGCGGCAGTGCGCCTGCGTTGGCCGTGGTGGGCCAGTGC
>NZ_JASJSQ010000065.1:0-29828 GCF_030236855.1 Stenotrophomonas maltophilia group sp. Smal13 | reverse complement strand
CTGCAGACACTGGCGCATCTGCTGGTCGAGAAGGAAAGTGGCCGCCTGGACCGGCCGGCGCTGCTGGTGGTGCCGACCTCGCTGCTGCACAACTGGCAGAGCGAAGCGGCACGCTTCACCCCGGGCCTGCGCGTACTGACCCTGCACGGACCGGCACGTGAGGTGCTGTTCGAGGCGATCCCCGAGCACGATCTTGTACTGACCACGTATCCCCTGCTTTGGCGCGACGAGCAGGCGCTGCAGGCACATGCCTACCATCTGCTGATCCTGGACGAGGCCCAGCAGGTGAAGAATCCGAAATCGCGTGCGGCCGTCACCCTGCGCACGCTGCAGGCCCGCCATCGCCTGTGCCTGACCGGTACGCCGCTGGAAAACCATCTGGGCGAACTGTGGACGCAGTTCGACTTCCTGCTGCCCGGCCTGCTCGGCAGCGAAAAACAGTTCAACCAGCATTGGCGCCACCCGATCGAGCGCGGCAGCGATCACCGTCGCGCCACGTTGCTGGCGCAGCGGCTGCGCCCCTTCATCCTGCGCCGGCGCAAGGATCAGGTCGCGTCAGAGCTTCCGCCCAAGACCCTCATTACCCGCGCGGTGGAGATGGAGGGTGGCCAGCGTGATCTCTATGAAACCGTGCGTGCCGCGATGGAAAAGCAGGTGCGCGAAGCCATCAGCGGCAGCGGGCTGGCGCGCAGCCATATCGTGGTGCTGGATGCCTTGCTGAAGCTGCGCCAGGTCTGCTGCGATCCGCGCCTGCTGCCGGGCGATGCTCCTGCACGCAATGCCGGCTCGGCCAAGCTGGAGCTGCTGCGCGACATGCTGCCGTCGATGGTCGAGGAAGGTCGGCGGATCCTGGTGTTCTCGCAGTTCACCGGCATGCTGGCGCTGATCGCGCAGGCGCTGGAGGAGCTCGGGCTGGCCTATGTGACACTGACCGGCGATACCCAGGACCGGGCCACACCGGTGCAGCGCTTCATGCAGGGCGAGGTACCCGTGTTCCTGATCAGCCTGAAGGCCGGTGGCGTCGGGTTGAACCTGACTGCTGCAGACACCGTCATCCACTTCGATCCCTGGTGGAACCCGGCGGCCGAAAACCAGGCCAGTGACCGCGCCCACCGCATCGGCCAGCAGCAGCCGGTGTTCGTCTACCGGCTGATCGCCGCAGGCAGCATCGAAGAACGGATTGCCGAGCTGCAGGAACGCAAGGCCCTTCTGGCGGAATCGATTCTGGAAGGCGGCGGCAGCACGGGTCCACGCTTCAGTGAGGAAGACGTCCAGGCGCTGCTGGCGCCGTTGCCGGGCCTGCCGGCCAAGCGCACCCGCCGGCCAGGCCGACGATCGCCGCAGGCCTGATCCGTGGCGCCAGTCAGGTGGCGTTCTCCGATGGAAACGATTCCCATACGGGACTGGGGCTACAATTGAGCGCTGAGCTCACAAAGGATCTGATCGATGCCCCTGCCCGCCTTCAAGGCCTACGATATCCGCGGCCGCGTGCCGGAAGAACTGAACGAAGACCTGGCCCGCCGCATCGGCGTCGCCCTGGCCGCGCAGCTCGCTCCCGGCCCGGTGGTCCTCGGCCACGATGTGCGCCTGACCAGCCCGGCGCTGCAGGATGCACTGGCCGCAGGCCTGCGTGGTACCGGTCGTGAGGTGATCGACATCGGTCTGTGCGGTACCGAAGAGGTCTACTTCCAGACCGATCACCTCGGCGCAGCCGGCGGCGTGATGGTGACCGCCAGCCACAACCCGATGGACTACAACGGGATGAAGCTGGTCAAGGAGAACGCCCGCCCGATCAGCTCCGATACCGGCCTGTTCGCGATCTCCGATGCGGTCGCCGTCGATACGTCCGAGGCCCAGCCGCCACGCGCCGGGCAGACCGCCCAGCATGACAAGAGCGCCTATATCCAGCATCTGCTGAGCTACGTCGACGCCGCCAAGCTCAAGCCGCTGAAGCTGGTGGTCAATGCCGGCAACGGTGGTGCGGGCGCCATCGTCGACCTGCTGGCACCGCACCTGCCGTTCGAGTTCATCCGCATCTGCCACGAACCCGATGGCAACTTCCCCAACGGCATTCCCAACCCGCTGCTGCCGGAAAACCGCGCCGCCACCGCCAATGCGGTGCGCGAACACGGCGCCGACTTCGGCATTGCCTGGGACGGTGACTTCGACCGCTGCTTCTTCTTCGACCATACCGGCCGCTTCATCGAGGGCTACTATCTGGTCGGCCTGCTGGCCAAGGCCATCCTGGCACGCAATCCCGGTGGCAAGATCGTGCACGACCCGCGGCTGGTCTGGAACACCGTGGAAATGGTTGAACAGGCAGGTGGCGTGCCGGTGCTGTGCAAGAGCGGCCACGCTTTCATCAAGGAAAAGATGCGCGCCGAAGATGCGGTGTACGGCGGCGAGATGAGCGCCCACCACTACTTCCGCGAATTCGCCTATGCCGACTCCGGCATGATCCCGTGGCTGCTGATCGCGCAGCTGATCTCCGAGAGCGGCCGCTCGCTGGCCGACTGGGTCGAAGACCGCATGGCGGCCTATCCCTGCAGCGGCGAGATCAACTTCAAGGTGGCCGATGCCAAGGCCGCCGTGGCCCGCGTGATGGAGCACTTCGCCGCGCGGTCGCCCGCGCTGGACCATACCGATGGCATCAGCGCCGATTTCGGCGACTGGCGCTTCAATCTGCGCAGTTCCAACACCGAGCCGCTGCTGCGCCTGAACGTTGAAGCCCGCGGCGACGCAGCGCTGATGCAGGCGCGTACCGACGAAATTTCCCATCTCCTCCAGCAGTAATCAAGGAAGACCATGAGCAACATCCAGCCCGTCATCCTGTCCGGTGGTTCCGGCACCCGCCTGTGGCCACTGTCGCGCGAGGCGTATCCGAAGCAGTTCCTGCCGCTGGCAGGCGAACTGACGATGCTGCAGGCCACCTGGCAGCGCGTCGCGCCCATCGCCACCCACGGCCCGTTGGTGATCGCCAACGAAGAGCACCGCTTCGTCGCTGCCGAGCAACTGCAGCAGGTCGGCGCCGAGCCGGCTGCCATCATCCTGGAACCGGTTGGACGCAATACGGCGCCGGCGATTGCGGTCGCAGCCCTGGAGGCCACCCGCGACGGCGCCGATGCGCTGCTGCTGGTGCTGCCCTCGGACCATGTAATCACCGATGAGGCTGCGTTCCGTGCAGTCGTGCAGGCTGCAGCCAGCGCTGCCGAGGCCGGCAAGCTGGTGACCTTCGGCATCGTGCCGACCGGTCCGGAAACCGGCTACGGCTATATCAAGGCCGCCAATGGGCAGGGCCTGCGTGCGGTCGAGCGCTTTGTCGAAAAGCCCGACCTGGACACCGCCACCGGCTATGTGGCCAGCGGCCAGTACTACTGGAACAGCGGCATGTTCCTGTTCAAGGCCTCGCGCTACCTGCAGGAACTGGAGCGCTTCCAGCCCGACATGCTGGCCAGCAGCCGCCAGGCCTGGCAGCAGGCCCGTCGCGATTCGGATTTCACCCGCCTCGACAAGGAGGCGTTCGCCACCGTTCCCTCCGATTCCATCGACTATGCCGTGATGGAAAAAACCGAAGACGCCGTGGTGATTCCGTTGGACGCCGGCTGGAACGACGTCGGTTCGTGGACCGCACTGCGCGATGTATCGCATCAGGATGGCGATGGCAATGCGCACCAGGGTGACGTGATCGCGATCGACTGCCGCAACACCTATGCCTATGCACAGCGCCTGGTGGCACTGGTCGGTCTGGATGACGTGATCGTGGTCGAGACCGACGACGCGGTGCTGGTCGGCAAGGCCGACCGCATGCAGGAGGTCAAGACCGTGGTGGCGCAGCTGAAGGCCGACGGTCGCAGCGAGGCCACCTGGCATCGCAAGGTCTACCGCCCGTGGGGCGCCTACGATTCGATCGACAACGGCGAGCGTTTCCAGGTCAAGCGCATCACCGTCAAGCCCGGCGGTACGCTCAGCCTGCAGATGCATCACCATCGCGCCGAGCACTGGATCGTGGTCAGCGGCACCGCCGAGGTGACCCGCGGCGACGAGGTGATCCTGCTCAGCGAGAACCAGAGCACGTACATCCCGCTGGGCGTGACCCACCGCCTGCGCAACCCGGGCAAGCTGCCGCTGGAGCTGATCGAGGTGCAGTCCGGCAGTTACCTCGGTGAGGACGACATCGTGCGTTTCGAGGACACGTACGGGCGTAGTTGATCCGACGCCCTGCGGCGGGTGCCGACCGTTGGTCGGGGTGGGTGCCGACCGTTGGTCGGCACGTCGCCTACCGGGTCAGGCAATCTCCGCCACCACCCGCTTCAGGCCGTCCTGCCAGGTCGGCAGCACGATGCCGAAATCCTGCTGCAGCTTGCGGTTGTCCAGCACCGACCAGGCCGGGCGCTTGGCCGGGGTCGGGTACTCGGAACTGGGAATCGCCTCGACGGTCGGCACCTTCGCCAACACGCCGGTCGCCAGCGCCTCGGCGAATATCGCCTCGGCGAACCCATGCCAACTTGTCTGGCCGCTGGCCGTCAGATGCCAGGTGCCGGACAGCTGCCCCGGATGCTGCAGTGCCTGCGCGGTGACATCAGCGATCAGCGCAGCCGGTGTCGGCGTGCCGATCTGATCGGCTACCACACGCAACTGGTCGCGCTCGGCACCCACCCGCAGCATCGTGCGCAGGAAATTGGCGCCATGCGAGGCGTACACCCACGCCGTGCGGAAGATCAGATGACGACCGCCGGCCGCGCGAACCGCATCCTCGCCATCGCGCTTGCTGGTGCCATACACACCCAGCGGCGCGGTCGGCTCGTCTTCGCAGTAGGGCGCGCTGCCCTGGCCATCGAACACGTAGTCGGTGGAGTAATGCACGAACGGCACGCCGTGCGCCGCACACCAGCGCGCGATCATGCCCGGCGCCTGCGCATTGGCGGCGAAGGCGGCCTCGACGTCCTGTTCGGCGCGGTCCACCGCCGTGTAGGCGGCCGCATTGACCACCACCGACGGCTGCAGGCGATCCAGCAACACCGGCAGGCTGTTGGGCTGGCCGAAATCAGCCACCTCGCAGGCACTTCCGTCGGGCAGTTGCCCGCTGCGGGTCGTTGCGACCACCTTGCCCAGTGGCGCCAGCGCGCGCAGCAGCTCCTGGCCGACCTGGCCATTGCCACCGAAAACCAGAATGGTCATGGCACGTAGACCGGCAGACGATCTTCAGCGATGTCCTTCAGGAACGGCGCGTTCTCGTCCTTGGCCGACAAGGTCGGTGCGCTGACCGGCCAGTCCACCGCGATATCAGCATCGTTCCAGCGGATACCCGCATCCGCCTCCTTGACGTAGACATCGGTGCACAGGTAGCTGAACAGCGCACGTTCGGAGAGCACGGCAAACCCATGCGCGAAGCCTTCCGGAATCCAGAACTGCTTCCTGTTTTCAGCACTCAGCACCACCGCTTCCCACTGGCCGAAGGTCGGCGAGCCACGACGGATGTCCACGGCGACGTCATAGACCTCGCCCTCCAGCACGCTGACCAGCTTGCCCTGTGGGCGCGGCCACTGGTAATGCAGGCCACGCAGCACGCCCTGCGCCGAGGTAGACACGTTGCTCTGCACGAAGCGATCCGGCAGGCCCAGCGCGGCGAAACGCTCGGCATTCCACGTTTCAAAGAAGTAACCGCGGGCATCGCCGAACACGGCCGGCTCGATCACCACACAGCCGGGCAACTTGGTTTCAACTACTTTCACGGAACCACTCCACGTAAAGCGAGTTTGTGCAGGTACTGGCCGTAGCCATTCTTGATCAGCGGCGCAGCCAGCGCCTCCAGCTGCTCGGCATTGATCCAGCCCTGACCGAACGCGATTTCTTCCGGGCAGCACACCTGCAGGCCCTGGCGGGTCTGGATGGTCTCGATGAAGTTGGAGGCTTCCAGCAGCGACTGGTGGGTGCCGGTATCGAGCCAGGCATAGCCACGGCCGAGCGCTTCCAGGTGCAGGTTGCCCTGGGCCAGGTAGCGCTTGTTGAGATCGGTGATCTCCAGTTCGCCACGCGGCGACGGCTTCAGTTCGGCCGCGTAATCGCTGGCGTTGCCGTCGTAGAAATACAGGCCGGTCACCGCATAGTTCGAGCGCGGGTTCTCCGGCTTCTCCACCAGGTCGATGACCTTGCCGCTGGTGTCGAACTCGGCCACGCCGTAACGTTCTGGATCATTGACCCAGTAGCCGAACACGGTCGAGCCATCCACGCGCTCGTCGGCGCGCTTGAGCACCTCGCGCAGGCCGTGGCCGTGGAAGATGTTGTCGCCCAGCACCAGGCAGCTCGGCTTGCCGGCCACGAAGTCGCGGCCGATCAGGTAGGCCTGGGCCAGGCCATCGGGGCTGGGCTGCACCGCGTACTGGATGTCCATGCCCCACTGCGAGCCGTCACCCAGCAGCTGCTGGAACAGGGCCTGCTCATGCGGGGTGTTGATGATCAGCACTTCACGGATGCCCGCCAGCATCAGCACGCTGAGCGGGTAGTAGATCATCGGCTTGTCGTATACCGGCAGCAGCTGCTTGCTGACGCCCTTGGTGATCGGATACAGCCGGGTGCCGGAGCCGCCGGCGAGAATGATGCCCTTGCGCTGGGTCATGGTGTCTCCTGGGTTCAGGCCGCAGTGCCGATGCGCTGCAGGCGGTAGCTGCCGTCGAGCACGCCGTTGACCCAGTTCTGGTTGTCCAGGTACCAGTCGACGGTGAAGGCGATGCCCTGCTCGAAGGTGTAGGCCGGTTCCCAGCCCAGGTCGTTCTTCAGCTTCGACGCATCGATCGCGTAACGGCGGTCATGGCCCGGGCGGTCGGTGACGTAGGTGATCTGGCTGCTGCGCGGCAGGCCATCCTCACGCGGGCGGCGCGCATCGAGCAGCGCGCAGATGGCCTGCACCACTTCGATGTTCTGCTTTTCCGAGTTGCCGCCGACGTTGTAGGTCTCGCCGACCTGGCCCTTGGCCAGCACGGTGCGGATCGCCTCGCAGTGGTCGGACACGAACAGCCAGTCGCGCACCTGCTTGCCATCGCCGTACACCGGCAGCGGCTCGCCGGCCAGCGCCTTGGCGATCACCAGCGGGATCAGCTTCTCGGGGAAGTGGTAGGGGCCGTAATTGTTCGAACAGTTGGTGGTCAGCACCGGCAGCCCATAGGTGTGGTGGAACGCACGTACCAGGTGATCCGACGCAGCCTTGGACGCCGAGTACGGCGAATTGGGCGCGTACTGGGTCGTTTCACTGAATTTGCCGGTCTCACCCAGCGTGCCGTACACCTCGTCGGTGGACACGTGCAGGAAACGGAACGCCGCGCCCTGTTCGGCCGGCAGCGCCTTCCAGTAGTCGCGGACCGCTTCCAGCAGGCCCAGGGTGCCCACAACATTGGTCTGGATGAAGGCGCCGGGACCATCGATGGAGCGGTCAACGTGGCTTTCGGCGGCGAAGTTCACCACGGCATCCGGCTGATGCTCGGCCAGCAGTCGGGCGACCAGTTCGCGGTCGCCGATGTCGCCTTGGACAAACAGGTGGTTCGGGTTGCCATCAAGGCTGGACAGGGTCTTCAGGTTGCCGGCGTAGGTCAGCACATCGAGGTTGATGACCTTGACGCCGCGCGCGACGGCCTCGAGAACGAAGTTACCGCCAATGAATCCGGCGCCGCCGGTGACAAGCCATGTGGGCACTACCTGTTCTCCTGATCGAGATTCGTGGGACGGGGCCTTCATGGCCACGACAATGCAACGTTGAAGGATACAACGGGCCTCCGGTAACACGCGATCACACAAGTGAACTCAGGCCGACTGCATTGCTGCATCGCAACAGCCGGAGCTCCCACCATACGCATTCGCATGGTCACCCCAAGCCAGCTAGAATCGGGGTCCCACCCCCGAACCGGTTGCTGCTCCAGGACCGGACGTTCTCTCCGTTATTGAAGGACCCCGTACCAGATGAAAATCCTCGTCGCGTACAAGCGCGTGGTGGACTACAACGTCCGCATTCAGGTCAAGCCGGACGGTTCCGGCGTGGTCACCGACGGCGTCAAGCTGTCCCCCAACCCCTTCGATGAAATCGCTCTGGAAGAAGCCCTGCGCCTGCGCGACAAGGGCATCGCCAGCGAAGTCGTGGTTGCCACCATCGCCCCGGCCGACGCCCAGGCGCACCTGCGCAACGGCCTGGCCATGGGCGCCAACCGTGCCATCCACGTCGTCACCGACCAGGCGATCCAGCCGCTGACCGCGTCGCGCACCCTGCTCAAGCTGATCGAAAAGGAGCAGCCGGATCTGGTGATCCTCGGCAAGCAGGCCATCGACGACGACGCCAACCAGACTGGCCAGATGCTGGCCACGCTGTGGGGCCGCCCGCAGGCGACCTTCGCCAGCAAGCTCGAAATTGCCGATGGCAAGGCCACGGTGACCCGTGAAGTCGACGCCGGCCTGGAAACGCTGGAAGTGGATCTGCCGGCCGTGGTCACCACCGATCTGCGCCTGAACGAACCGCGCTTCATCAAGCTGCCGGACATCATGAAGGCCAAGGCCAAGCCGCTGGAGACCCTGCAGCTGGCCGACCTCGGCGTTGAAGCCGCCGACACCTTCAAGACCACCCAGTACGCCGCGCCGTCCAAGCGCAGCAAGGGTGTGATGGTCAAGGACGCGGCCGAACTGGTTGCCGCACTCAAGCAGAAGGGGTTGCTGTAATGAGCAGGATTCTCGTCATCGCCGAGCACCACGACGGCAAGCTCAATGCCGCCACCGCCAAGACCGTCAGCGCCGCCGCCGCCATCAGCGGTGCCAGCATCGACGTGCTGGTGCTGGCTGCCGACCCGGCCGCGGTCGCCGCCGAGGCCGCCAAGATCGCCGGCGTCGCCAAGGTCCTGACCGTGGCCAACGCCGCCAACGCCCAGGCCATCGCCCAGGTGCTGGCGCCGCAGATCGCGCAGCTGGCCAAGGGTTACACCCACGTGTTCGGCCCGTCGACCACCTTCGGCAAGGACCTGATGCCGTGCGTGGCCGCCCTGCTCGGCGTCAACCAGGTCTCCGACCTGATGACCGTCGAAGGCAGCCACACCTTCAAGCGCCCCATCTACGCCGGCAACGCGATCATCACCGTGGAAGCCCCGGCCGACCAGATCGTGGTCGCCACCGTGCGCGCCGCGTCGTGGCCGGAAGCCGCCCAGGGCGGCAGTAGTGCCGCCATTGAAGCGGCCAGCGTCGATGCTGCGCTGCCGACCCACACCCGCTTCGTCGGCCTGGCCGCCGGTGCCAGCGACCGCCCGGACCTGCAGAGCGCCAAGCGCGTGGTCTCCGGTGGCCGTGGCGTCGGTTCGGAAGAGAACTTCAAGGTCATCTTCCAGCTGGCCGACAAGCTCGGTGCCGCCGTGGGTGCCTCGCGCGCCGCGGTCGACGCCGGCTACGTGCCCAGCGACCTGCAGGTCGGCCAGACCGGCAAGATCATCGCGCCGGAGCTATACGTGGCCGTGGGTATCAGCGGTGCCATCCAGCACCTGACCGGCATCAAGGATGCGGGCACGATTGTCGCGATCAACAAGGACGGCGACGCGCCGATCTTCGAGATCGCCGATATCGGCCTGGTGGGGGATCTGTTTGCGATCCTGCCGGAGCTGGAAAAGGCGCTGGCCTGAAGCAACAAGGCAGGCCGGTCTGTCACCGGCCTGCCTTGTTCGATCATTTTTCAGTTGTCGCCGAAAAGATCGCGGGTATACACCTTGTCCTTCACATCCAGCAGGGCGTCGGCCATCCGGTTGCTGATGATCAGGTCCGCTTGCTGCTTGAAGGATTCCAGGTCGTTTACCACCCGCGAGCGGAAGAACGCGTCTTCATGAAGTTCCGGCTCGTGCACGATCACCTCAACGCCCTTAGCCTTCAAGCGCTTCATGATCCCTTGAATGCTGGATGAGCGGAAGTTGTCCGAACCGGCCTTCATGATCAGGCGATAGATACCCACCACCTGGGGATTGCGCCGCAGGATATCGGCCGCGATGAAGTCCTTCCGCGTAGTGTTCGAATCGACGATGGCCCGGATCAACGTCTGAGGGACGCTTTGGTAGTTGGCCAAAAGCTGCCGGGTGTCCTTGGGCAGGCAATAGCCACCGTATCCGAAGGATGGATTATTGTAGTGCCCGCCGATGCGTGGATCGAAGCTGATGCCTTCGATGATCTGCCGCGAGTCCAGCCCATGCGTCAACGCGTAGCTATCCAGCTCGTTGAAGTAGGACACGCGCATGGCAAGGTAAGTATTGGCGAAGAGCTTGATGGCCTCGGCTTCGGTCGGTTCAGTAAACAGGACGGGCACGTCCTGCTTGATGGCGCCCTCTTGGAGCAGGCGTGCAAACGCCTCGGCCCGGGGCGAACGCTCGCCCACGATGATGCGGGACGGGTGCAGGTTGTCGTACAGCGCGCGGCCCTCGCGCAGAAACTCCGGCGAGAAGATGATGTTGCCCACGCCGAACTTCTCACGTGCCTTGAGCACGTAGCCGACCGGGATAGTGGACTTGATCACCATCGTGGCCGATGGATTAATGGCCAGCACGTCAGCGATGACCGACTCGATCGAACGGGTATTGAAGTAATTGGTGTCGGGGTCGTAGTCGGTGGGCGTGGCGATGATGACGAACGACGCGCCTTCGTAAGCCTCCCGGGGCTCGAGCGTCGCGCGGAAATCCAGCGCGTCGTGTGCCAATGCCTGTTCCAGCTCGGCGTCCGCGATGGGAGACCTGCGCGCATTGAGCGCTTCTACCTTAGCGGGCATGATGTCGACAGCGACAACCTCATGTTTCCGCGCAAGCAACACGCCGTTGGATAGGCCTACGTACCCGGTACCTGCAATTGCGATCTTCATCCGTGTGTCTTCTGTGGGGAGAATGGATTCAAGGAACTTCGACGTGGACTGACGGGATCCGCATGCCTTCATCGTGGAACCAGAACATCGTCTCTTGGACCAGCGACGCCTCCAGGGTGTAGCTCCCCGATGCGACGGGCGCCTTGACGTGCAGCTCCGCCTGGTCACCGGGCGCCAACTCCAACACCAGCGCTTGGCGTGCATCCCAGTCGACGGCTCGTTCGTCGCGACCGTCGGGGATGAACCGCCACGACAGCAGCACGTCGCGCCCCAGGACCTCGCGGGTCGAGAGGACGCCATCCGAGCCATTGGCCAACGTGAGCGTGAACGCAACCTGACCCGGCTGGATCGTGGTGCCAGTGATGTCCAAGCGCAGGTGTTCTGCAACACCGAACGCCACTCGCCCGGACATCCTGCTCATGCGGCCACCGGAGCAGTCCCCGAGCGGCACTAGTACTAGGCGGTGGCTAAGCGCTTCGATGGCAGGAGCAGCGAGGCCGTTGACGGCGCCGAACGCGCGCGCAAACCCTTCGGGCGACTCACAGGGGCCCGACACGCCCGCGCCCTTCGGCACGTAACCCGAATAGCCGTTCACGGAGAACATCCCGTGGTCCTGCGCGTAAATCATGGCATCTAGGTCGTCAAGATACGGGGCCTCGGCCGACCTGTCGGCGAATAGGACGTCACCCTGCCGTGCAGAAGCGGGAACGCGGGCAGCGAACGCTACCTGCCGTTGTTGCCATTGGGCAAAGGTCGCATGGCCAGCCTGGAAGGTCACAGACTCGGCAGTCAGCAACACAAAGGCAACCACACAGGCCAGGGCGCCCGTCCAGGTACCGCGACGCGAGGCCAGCAGCAGGACACGCTGGAATCCGATGCCGGCAAGCAGGCCTATCGGCATCACCATGACGAGCATCACGCGTGTAACGGCACGGATGGAATCAATGCCGGGAAGATGCAGGAAGACACGATAGAGCGACACATTGCTGACGTTGAGCGTGCAGATCACCAGCACCAGCGTGGCCAAGCCGGCCAGCATGCCCAGTTCTGCATCGGCGATGCGCCGCAGGGCGACGAGCAGCCCCACGACGGCGAACAGCAGGACGCCCAGGCCCAGGAAGAGCTGGTGCTCGTGGCGCATCGAGATGTCACCAATCGAGCCGCCGATGAACCGCGTCAGCGGTGAGAAGTCCGCGATCAGGTAGCTCCACACCCGCGGCAACATCCCCAGGATTTCGTCGCGCGGCCTGACGAACCCCTGTACCTCAGTTACCGCGTGATAGCTGCGCAGCAGGGCGAGTACTGCGATGGCAGACGCGAGCACGACGGCAAGGCTGGCCAACGTGCGCCCCAACTCGTTCCTGCCGAAACTGGCCCGGACTTGCGCTGCTAGGGTTCGGCCACGCCCCAACAGCAACCAAGCGGCCGTCATCGCCAGCAGTAGGTAGGCCGCGAAGACACCCGTGTAAATGGCACAGTACACTTGGGCAGCGAACAGCAGGGAGCTCCAGGCTAGGGATGAGGGGCGGCCGTGCTGCAGCCATCGGGAGAAGGTTAGGAACAGCAGAGGGACGAACATCCGGAATGCGAACTGCGCATGCGCCTGCTGTGCCAGAACGGGAAGGGAAAACGCAAATACGAATGCCGCCGCTCCCGCGCCGGAAGGACGCAGCCCCAAACTACGGGCGGCGACGTAGGCGCACGCGTAGTTGAGTACGCCCCCCAGCATTAGCCAGGCCGACAATGCCTCCGAGCGATCCAGCCCCCACCAGCGGAAGGCCGCATAAGGAAGGATTGAGCCGAAATGGTTGTCGCTCAGGGCCAGTACGTTGGCCACCGGGTAGAAGAAGCCTGGGCTCCACACATCGGGCGTGGCGCCGGTCAACCAAAGGTAGACATGCTCAAGGACCACCGAGTTGAAACGGGCGTCGATAAGATCGCCGGGGACCGCCGTGAAATACGCGTTCGCCTTGAGTTGGTAGAACACGACCCCGACGAGCAGGAAGACCGAGGCAGCGAACAGGTCGTTGCGCCAGCGGCCTGCGCTCTTACTGGCACTCATAGTCGGTCACCTGCTTGCTGGAGCGGAACGGATCGGTCAGTGCATCCGTGTACTGGCCCATCAGCAGACGTTGGCGTGGAAGGAAGTTCTGTCGATAGAAACGGCTGGCGGTTGCCAAAGCCTGGCCACGGGGCGTGAGCCGCACGCAACCATCGTGGATGGCGATGGTGCCCGACTGTTCCTGCTCCGTCAGCCGCACCTCCACCAAATGGTGCTCCGGGAGGTACTCATCAGTGAACACGCGTGCGAAACCATCCTCACGGATACCGCCTCCGCGTTGTTGGATCTTCTCCAGAATATAGAAGGACAATGATCGATCAATCACAGTCGGGACGGATATGGCGAACAGGTAGCCGCCCAACAGCCAGATCGTGATCAGCTGGACTTTCTCCAGCACCGAGAACCCGGAAAGCGCGCCCACCCCTCGTGCCGCCACGCCGACGATGAGAGCCGCCAGGAAGCCGTCGAAAATACTGGCGTACAGGACGACATCGACCTTGAACCAGCGCATGTGCACGATGTAGACGACAATCAGTGTAACGACGTACGCCAACGTCAGGAGCAACGCTTTGACCAGCTTGTTCATTTGAAGACCACCAACTTGTTTGCAAGAAAACTACAGGCCACCTGCACGCAAGTCGCCACGAGGAAGCCCAGACGGTAATCCCAGCCCGCTCGATCGGACCACAGGTAGAGCACGAGTGCATGGAGGAGCGCGATGACGGCGTAAAGCGCTACGAACCGGACACCCTGGCCGACGAAACTGCCCGAGGAGGCGCGGAAGACGAAGTAGCGGCTGCCCAGGAACGATGCGGCAATGCCCACGCAGGCTGCGGCGCCATTGGCAAGTCCCGCTGATCGAAAGCCCCATACTTCCAGCGCGCAGTAGAGGACCATGAAGTGCAGCGCGGTCGCCAGCAAACCGTTGATCCCATAGCGGACGACCTCGCTGGCCAGCATGCGCTCACTCAGTGCGCGCATGCAGGATCTCGGCGATGAACGCCCTGTAGCCACCGACTTCAAGAATGCCGCCATTGCGCAGCGTTCCGGAGAGCATCAGGATGATCAGCGTCAGCGCACCGGTCTGCAGGAACACCAGCAACAGGATGCCGGTCACCAGCGAGAACCAACCCGGTGTAGCGAATCCGACCGCCTTGAGCCCGAGTGCAAGGACAGTGCCAAGCACTGACAATCCGGCGATCGCGGTGCAGGCGATGCCCACGCGTACCAGCACATCCTCGGCAAACACCATCAGCGCGCGAAAACCGTGCAGTGCCAGCCCAACGAAGTTCATCTTGCTCTTGCCGGCGTAGCGCGGGCCACGGTCGACAGCTACCGATGCCACCCGCAACTTGGATGTCAGCACGCAGGCCGCAACGTGCACCCAAAGCTCCTGCATCACCGCCAGGCGCTTGATCGCATGCAGCTTGGCCGCCATGAAGTTGCCGAAGCTGATGCGCCGGCCGCTGAGCATCGCGAACAACCACTTGTACACGACGTAGAACGCACGGAACTTCAAGGTTTCCACCCGGCTCTTGCGCGAGGCCACGACGATATCGACGTCGGGGGACTCCAACGCCTCCAGGAGCTCGCTGATGCTGCGCGGCGTATCTTCGCCGTCCGAGTCCATGACGACCACGCGCTGCCTATCGACGAAGTGTTCGGATACGTAGCCGATCCCGATCGCGATGGCTTTCTGATGCCCGACATTACGCCGCAGCTTCAGGACCACGCCATCGAGACCCGCAGCGGCGATCGCGGCGGCGTCCACCGGCTGCCGCACGGAGCCATCGTCGACTGCGACGATGTAGACATCATTGCCCTGGTCCCGTGCCAAAGCCCTGAACAACATGGACGAAGCCTCGACATCTTCGTAAACAGGCATCACGACGACCAGCGACGAGCTTTTCATATCCGTCATTCCTGCAAGCGCTTGCGGAAGTAGGCGATGGTCTCCTTCAGGCCGTCCTCCAGGCTCACGCGAGGCTCCCAGCCAAGCGCCGCCCGTGCCATCGAGATGTCCGGCTGGCGTTGGCGGGGATCGTCCGAGGGCAGGGGCTTGAACACGAGCTTGGAGTGGCCGCCCACCAGCCGGATGACCGTTTCGGCCAGTTCCAGCATGCTGTACTCGCCCGGATTGCCGATGTTGACCGGCCCGGTCAGCTCTGCGGGGCTGTCCATCAGGCTGATCATGCCGCTGATGAGATCGTCGACATAGCAGAAGCTGCGCGTCTGCTGCCCATCACCATAGATCGTGATGTCATCCCCGCGCAGTGCCTGCACGATGAAGTTGCTGACCACCCGGCCATCTTCTGGATGCATGCGGGGGCCGTAGGTGTTGAAGATACGCATCACCTTGATTTCCAGCTGGTGCTGGCGCCAGTAGTCGAAGAACAGAGTTTCGGCACAGCGCTTTCCTTCGTCGTAGCAGCTGCGTATGCCGATCGGATTCACCTTGCCCCAGTAATCCTCCACCTGCGGATGGATCTCCGGATCACCGTAGACCTCGCTGGTGCTGGCCTGCAGGATGCGTGCACGCGTCCGCTTGGCAAGCCCCAACATGTTGATCGCGCCGTGGACGCTGGTCTTCGTCGTCTGCACCGGATCGTGCTGGTAGTGCACGGGGCTTGCCGGGCATGCCAGGTTGTAGATCCGGTCCACCTCGACATACAACGGGAAGGTCACGTCGTGACGCATCATCTCGAAGCGCGAGTTCGAGAGCAGGGACTCGACGTTCCGCTTGGAGCCCGTGTAGAAATTATCGACGCACAGGACTTCGTCGCCCCGTTCGACCAATCGATCGCACAAGTGCGACCCAAGGAATCCCGCACCACCTGTAACCAGTACTCGTGCCATATGTCTGCCCTAAATCTGTGATCAAGCGATCGTGTTGAAGAATTTGATGAAGCCGGCCCGGAAATTCGCCTGCGAATACTTCTGGACGCTGGCACGTGCGCGGGCGGCCCACTGCGCCAGTTCGGGCGTCCCATAGAGCTTCATCAAGGAAAGGGTGCGCTCCTGGAGTTCCCTGGCGTCACTGAAGTAATAGCCATCGACGCCGTCGGTGACGACCTCGCGTGGCCCGCCCAACGGCTGCACGATGGGTACGACGCCGGCGGCCATCGCTTCGCAGGCGGTCATTCCGAAGTGTTCCAGTTTCTCGGGCTCCTGGTCACCACGCTCCCCCCAGCCCGCACCATGCCAGAAGATAGATGCCTCCGAATACTCCTGCAGCAGCTCCCGTGATCCAAGGTTTCCGAGAATACGGATCGGATAGCCCTCCGCCAGTGCGTTGACCTTCTGGAAGTAGCGGCGATGCTCCTCGCTTTCCGCATGGACGCTGCCGGCGAGATGGTACTCCCAACCCTCCGGCACGAGGCCCTTGTCGTGCATTTGCCGGAAAGCAGTGATCATCTCGATATGCTTTTTGTTGTGGCCGCCGGAGAAGAAGCGGCCGACACTCAGAATGACCTTCTTCTTGTTCGACAGGTCCACCGAGCCGAAGCGCTCCACGTCGATTGGCGGAGGAAGCACCACGGCATCACGCGCCCAGCGCTTGCGAATCCACGCTGCCGTGAATTCAGAGTTCGCCATCGGATCTTCGTAACTGTCGATGAACGGGCGCCGACTGGACGCCACGCCACGACGCAGCGTGCGCTGCGCCAAACTCGACATACGCGAAAGCCAAGGGTGTCCGGTACGATCAAATCTTCCCGCCGCACGCTGAAAAAGCCTGGGAAGCGGCGCGGCCTCGATGAGTTCATGGGGAAAGAATGCCAGGTACAGCGATTTTCTGGCCTGCGGGACCATCGAAGAGCAGTAAGTGGAATTGATGAATACATCGTACCCGGCCGAGCGTGGCGCGAGCTCGCTGCAGGAGGAGCCGGGCCACTCGACCCAGTGTGCCCCCGCCAAGTTGAGGTTCATCCTGCTACTGAACTCTGCTTCGTCGACGGGGCCGACGCGGATCAGGTCCACCTGGTGGCCTTCGGCCAGCAGGATCTCCGCGATCGTGCCGACGTGTTTTTCACCGCCGCCCATCGTGGCCCAGTAACGATTATAGATGCCTACTTTCATGCGGGGACGGCCCCGATGCGATCCTTGCAGGACGGCAGGCCGCCCCAACGTTGCCGCAGTACGACTGGAAGCAGCTTGAACAGGTCACGCTGGATGCGCAGACGCAGCCCGAACTCCGCGTTCAGGCGCTTGTCAGTGAAGCCGCGACGCGCTGCCGCGACTGCAGAGCGCAGGCATCTCAGTACTTCCCTTCCGTAGGCCCGGCCCGCGACGGCGGCCGGGGCATGTTTGATCTTGATCAGCACATGATTCCTGGAGACGTGGAAAACAAAGACTGGCGACCATTCGACGCTGGATCCCGTATGCACATGGCGTACGACGCTGGCCGGCACGTAACGCAGGCGCCCCCCGCCCTTGCGCAGGCGCCAGCTCAGGTCGGTGTCCTCGTAGTACATGAAAAAGTTCGAATCAAAGAGCCCCGCCTGTACCAGAGCAGAGCGGCGCATGAGCATGGCGGCGCCACAAAGGGCCTGCATGTCCTCCGGCTCATCATACTGACCACGGTCGTCCTCGTAGATTCCACGGTCACCCGCCTCGCCATTGCCATCGAGCAGCGTGCCAGCGTTATTGATGACGTCACAGGCAGCGCCATCGAGCAGGGCGGCCGGGCAAGTAAACACATGCTTTGCATAATCCGCTGCAAGAACACCCGTGCCCAGCACCGTACCCGCGAGGCTCACCGTGAATTCACGGCCCGCTGCGGCATTCGTCCCGGAGACATCCAACTCAAGAACATACCGTCCATCAACCGGATCCGGCGGTAGCGGCAGGCGGATCGTGCCCCGCCCGCTCGTCCAGCGCACGCTCCGGTCTCCGTGCTGTTCCCTGCCCCAGAAGCCCTCCCCGTACAAAGGCTTCTTGTAGCCACTTTCGACAAAACCACTGGCTTCGTCAACAAGCATCCCAAGCTCGCGCGTATCGCTGGACTGGCCCCCCGCACTGGGCTGGAACGGCAGGCTTTCTATCGTCAGCTCGACGTATCGCCGGAAGAACAGGATCTTTGAACCCGCCGCCGTGACATCCGGCTCGTCCATCAGTGCCCGGACAAGCGCCGACAACCAATCGGGATCAACGACGGTGTCGTTGTTGATCAGGCCGATCAGGTCGCCACGAGCCACTTGCATCCCAAGGTTGTTGCCTCCTGCGAATCCAAGGTTGCCTCCCGACTCCACGATCCTTACCCACGGGAAGGCGGAGCGGACGAAGTCCACCGAGCCGTCAGACGAGGCATTGTCCACCATGACGACCTCATAGCGCGGATAGTTCAAGGCGCCAAGGCTCGCCAACAAGGGCTGGAGATAACGCATGCCGTTGTAGTTGACTACGATCAGACTGACCAAGGGCAACATGCCGGTCCAATCGCCCGCGCCTCCCGCGCCAGCACCATCGTCGGAATCGATCGCCAGCGACCCAGCACCATGCCCTGCCGGCACCGTCGCCGGCGCGGCTTCCATGCGGGCCGTCGGCCCCGCGCTGTCGCCGCCTGCGGTACCAGCACCACGGGCATCCTCATACTCCCGAGCGACTTTCCTGAGCTCTGCCTCCCAGGCAGCGTCCTTGTCGGCCAGCGCTTGGTCACGCTCGGCCGCTATGCGGTTTATCTCGGACCGGTAATCGGCAGCCACCTGCTCGACCCGCGCTTCCCACGCCACATCCTTGTCGCGCAGCATACCGTCGCGCTCTTGGCCAATACGTGATATCTCCCGCCGGTAATCGTCCGCGACCTGCTGCACGCGCGATTCAAAATAGCCGGGAACTTCAAACACGGAGTCCGGCAAGCTGGGCAAGGCTCCGGCGGACGCCAGTACGATGAAATAGACCGGCTCGCGCGGCATGCTGCCCGAGCGGACGCTCTCCAGCCCTTCGCTCTCGGTCCAGTAATGGATTCCTGGCGCTACCGGCTCGGCCGCGCCACCGCCATCGGCAACGCGGCCGATCATGGAGGCCATCGTGGTGCGCTGCCCGAGCAGTCGGTAGTTGGGGAAGTAATCCCCCACCAGCGCCTCCAGTTCCTGCCTGTAGAGCTCCTTGACGTGGAACTCATTGCGGAAACCAGGACGATCGGAGTACTCGTAGCGATCCGGGCTGGACATCATGAGCACGCCACCAGGACGCAGCACTCTCACGATCTCCGCCATCATCTCCTGGTGCTGGTTGTGGTGCTCGATGGTCTCGAAGCTGACCACCACATCCACGCTCGCATCGGGCACCGGGATGGCGGCGCACGAGCCGAGCTTGAACTCCAACCCCTCGCGCGGATAGGTCGCTGCCGCATGCGCCACCGCCACGGCATCGATGTCCACGCCGGTGACACGCGCCGCACCGATCGACAGGAGGGCAGATCCATATCCTTCGCCGCAGGCGATATCCAGAACATCCTTGCCGGCGACAATGCGCGATGCGAGCTGGTAGCGGTGGTAGTGCTCCATCTCGATTTCGCCGCTAACGCCCGGCAGAAACCGTTCGCCGGTGAAGCTCATCTCGCCGTCAGGCACCTGGGATCGATCATGGCTCACGACGTTGCCTCCAGTTCAATAGTTCGCATTGGCACACCAAATAGCCCCAGGCAGACGGCGCTGGACTGCACGTGGAGGATCAGCGCATCGTGCACCCACTCGTGCTGGACATGGTCGGCCTGGGTGCCCTCGGCGATGGCTGGGGAAATGCTGTATTCGCCCGCTGGAAGTACCGGAAACCTGAAATCAAACGTCGCCGCGACCTCGCCGTTGCGCGGAACCACGATGGCACGGTCGCGGTGCGCCAGGTATGTGTTGTCGGCAAAGATTATCTGCCCCAGCTTGTCCTTCACGACGAACCCCACGATGGGCCGGCTGATCTGTTCGTTGGCGCGCGCGATGATCCGAAGCTTGACGTCCTGCCCGCCTATCGCCCAGTTCACCTTCTGGCCCTGCGCATCCAGTAGATGCACCGCGGTGATGCGCGCAGCGCCCGTCCCGAACGAAGCACGGTTCTCGTCGAACTGGAAGACCTCGATGTCGTTCCGGAGCATCGACGCATCGATGAGCGTCTGTCTCATATCCACATAGGCGGGTTCCGCGGTCAACTCCAACGGGGAAGGCTGGCCATCCGCGGACGTGTCTTCGACTTCGACTTCGCCTCCACCGCCTTCGACCAGAGCAGTCTCTGCCATGCTGCCATCCTCCGGTTCGAACAGCGACGCCAGGTACTCCTGCGACAGTTCCTTGGGCGCGCCGTTCATGCGCATGACACCCTTGTCGAGCCAGATTGCGCGCTCGCACAGGTTGATGATGGCCCCCATGTCGTGGCTGCAGAAGAGCAGCGTCCCTCGCTTCATGAAAGAGCGCAGGAAACGCATGCACTTCTGCGTGAAGTAGGCATCTCCCACCGAGAGCGCCTCATCCACGACCAGGATATCGGCGTCGACGTGGGCGATCACGGAAAACGCAAGCCGCACGACCATGCCGCTGGAGTAAGTTTTAACCGGTTGGTCGATGAAATCCGGGATGCCGGAGAAGGCCACGATGTCGTCGTAGCGTTCCTCCATCTGCTGGGCCGTCAGCCCGAACAGCGCTCCGCTCAACATGATGTTCTCGCGACCGGTGAACTCCGGATTGAAGCCCGAACCCAGCTCCAGCAACGCGGCGATGCGGCCCGTGGTGCTCACCTGTCCGCTGGACGGCGTCAGCGTGCCGCAGACAAGCTGCAGGAGCGTCGACTTTCCGGAGCCATTGCGTCCGATGATTCCAACGGTCTCGCCGCGACGGACCTTGAAGGAAACGTCCCTCAGTGCCCAGAACTCACGGTGGTACTGCTTCGGTTCGCCACCCAGCGCCCGATCAAGCACCGGCAGGACGAACTGCTTGAGCCGGTCCTTGGGATCGGCGTAGATCTCGTAATACTTGCCCAACCCGGTCACTTCGATGGCGAGTTCGGGCTGGCCCGGATTTTCACATGACATCGGCAAACCCCTTGCGCATCTTCTGGAACACGGCGAACCCTGCGAAAGCAACGAGCAGCGCGATCGACAGGTATGCCGCCAGGCCGACGAAATCAGGGAGCTTGCCCCACACCAGCACTTGGCGCGATTGCTCCATGATGAAGGTAAGCGGGTTGAGCAGGAAGAGTTTCTGGTATTTCTCTGGCCACGCCGATTGCGGATAGAACACCGGCGACAGGAAGAGCATTGCAGTGGTGACGAACGTGGTGGTCTGCTTCAGGTCTCGGATGAACACGCCCAGCGCGGCGAGTATCCAAGTTATCCCCACAGCCATCACCAGCAATGGCGCCAACACCACGGGGAACAACAGCGCATGCCAATGGAGGCCGCCATTGCAGATCAACAGGCCCACCAGCAGCACCAAGGCGCTTGCCAGCGTATGGAACAGCGCGGAGCCGAGGCTGATCACCGGCAGCGCTTCAAGCGGGAAGACGACCTTCGTAACGTAATTCGTGTTCTCGAAGATCATGCCCGGCGCACGATTCACCATCTCGGCGAAGAAGCCATGGATGATGACGCCGACGAACATCACGAGCGCGAACTGGGCCCGACTGTCCCCTACCTGGCCATGCCAGCGGGCCTTGAAGATCACTGCAAAGACGAAGGTGTAGATGAGCAGCATCAACAGCGGATTGATCAATGTCCATAACAAGCCGCCGAACGATCCCTTGTACTTGTTCTGGACGTCGCGTTTCCCGAGCAGCCAGATGATGCCGCGATTGCTCCAGAGTGACCGGAGCATGGCAGCAGGTGTTATCGCATTCATGACGCGTGTATTCCAGTTGGCAGTCTGATTCCCATGGGGTGGCGTAGGCAGGCTCAGGTCGCCGCGTTCCCGCCCAACGCCCTTTCCAGATCCACCTGCAGATCCCCCAACTCTTCAACACCCACGCTCAGCCTTACCAGCGCGTCGCTGATACCCAGCTGCTCGCGCCGCGCGACCGGAATCGAGGCATGCGTCATCACCGCCGGATGGTTCACCAGGCTTTCCACGCCGCCCAGCGACTCGGCCAGAGTGAACAGTTCGGTCTTCTCGCAGAAGCGCTTGGCCGCCTCGAAACCGCCCTTGAGCACGATCGAAACGATGCCGCCGTAACCGGCCATCTGCTTGCCGGCCAGCTCATGCTGCGGGTGCGAGGCCAGGCCCGGGTAGATCACTTTTTCCACGGCCGGGTGCTTCTCCAGCCACTGGGCCAGCGCCAGCGCGTTGGCGCAGTGCGCCTTCATGCGCAGCGGCAGGGTCTTCAGGCCACGCAGGGCCAGGAAGCTGTCGAACGGGCCCTGCACACCACCCACCGAGTTCTGCAGGAAGGCCATCTGCTCGGCCAGTTCGGCGTTGTCGCCGACCACGACCATGCCGCCGACCATGTCCGAGTGGCCATTGAGATACTTGGTGGCCGAATGCAGGACCAGGTCCGCACCCAGTTCCAGCGGGCGCTGCAGCATCGGCGAGGCGAAGGTGTTGTCGACGACGACGATCAGGCCATGGCGCTTGGCGATGGCAGCGACCGCAGCGATGTCGACGATCTTCAGCATCGGGTTGGTCGGGGTCTCGATCCACACCATCTTCGTCTTCGGCGTGATGGAGGCTTCAAACGCCGCCAGATCGGTCAGGTCGACGAAGCTGAAGTCCAGCCCGGCGGTGCGGCGACGCACGCGCTCGAACAGACGGAAGCTGCCGCCGTAGATATCGTCCATTGCCACCACATGGCTGCCGGCGTCCAGCAGCTCGATCACGGTCGAGCTGGCCGCCATGCCCGAAGCGAAGGCAAAGCCGCGGGTGCCGCCTTCCAGCGACGCCACGCAACGCTCATAGGCGAAGCGGGTCGGGTTGTGGGTACGCGAGTACTCGAAGCCCTGATGCTCGCCCGGGCTGGACTGGGCGTAGGTCGAGGTGGCGTAGATCGGCGGCATCACCGCGCCGGTGCTGGGGTCGGGCGACTGGCCACCGTGGATGGCCAGGGTAGCCAGGGCCAGGGCGCGATCCTGGGAAGTTGCGTTGGACATGTTCTTTCCTGAGGGGCGCCGACGCACGGCGCCATCGAAGGTGCGGAAGTCTACCAGCGCGGCCTTAACGACCTTTGACGCGGATAAACCAGGATTCAGCAGTGAACGTCGGCGATCAGCGGCTTACTGCACGCGACGGCGCAGATAGTTCAGCAGATCGATACGGGTGATCAGGCCCAGGAAAGTGTCGCCGTCCATCACGATCGCCACCTGGCCGCGGTCGAACACCGGCAGCAGCGCCTCGATCGGCGACTTCACGTCCAGCCGGTCCAGCTTGCTGACCATCGCGGTGGCGACGGTGTCGCGGAAGCGTGCCTCATCGCCATACACGTGCAGCAGCACGTCGCTTTCGTCGACGATGCCGACCAGCTGCTCGCCGTCCATCACCGGCAGCTGCGACACGTCGTACAGCTTCATGCGCTGGTAGGCAGTGGTCAGCAGGTCGTTCGGACCGATCACCACGGTGTCGCGCTGGCCGTAAGGGCGCAGGATCAGGTCGCGCAGGTCGCCGTGCTGCGGGCGCTGCAGGAAACCGTTGTCCAGCATCCAGTAGTCGTTGTACATCTTCGACAGGTACTTGTTGCCGGTATCCGGCACCAGCACCAGCACCTTCTTCGGCGTGGTCTGCTCCTTGCAGTACTTCAGGCCGGCGGCCAGCAGGGTGCCGGTGGACGAACCACCCAGGATGCCTTCCTTGCCCAGCAGTTCGCGTGCGGTGTGGAAGCTCTCGGCGTCGCTGATGGCATAAGCCTTCTTGACGCGGCTGAAATCGGAGATCGACGGCAGGAAGTCCTCGCCGATGCCTTCCACCAGCCAGCTGCCCGACTTGTCGTTCAGATTGCCGTCGTTGATGTACTCGGCCAGGATCGAACCGACCGGATCGGCCAGCACCAGCTCGGTCTTCGGCGACAGCTTGGCGAAGGCACGCGACAGGCCGGTCATGGTGCCGGAGCTGCCGCAGCCGAACACGATGGCGTCAAGGTCGCCGCCCATCTGCTCGAGGATTTCCGGGCCGGTACCGAATTCATGCGCGGCCGGATTGTCCGGGTTGCCGAACTGGTTGATGAAGTAGGCGCCCGGGGTCTGCTCGGCGATGGTCTTGGCCAGGTCCTGGTAGTACTCCGGATGGCCCTTGGCCACGTCCGAGCGCGTCAGGCGCACTTCGGCGCCCATCGCCTTCAGATTGAAGATCTTTTCCCGGCTCATCTTGTCGGGAACGACCAGAATGAGCTTATAGCCCTTCTGCTGGGCCACCAGCGCCAGGCCCAGGCCGGTGTTGCCAGCCGTGCCCTCGACCAGGGTGGCACCGGGCTTCAGGTCGCCGCGCTTTTCCGCCGCCTCGATCATCGACAGGCCGATGCGATCCTTGATCGATCCGCCCGGGTTGGCGCTCTCCAGCTTCAGGTAGAGCTCGCAGACGCCGGTGTCCAGGCGCTGGGCCTTGACGATCGGGGTCTGGCCGATGAGTTCGAGGACGGAAGAATGGATGGGCATTCGGAGGACTTTCGGTTCGCGCCGCACAGGGCCGGACCGATGATTATCCGACGGATGGCGATGAAAGTCAGGTCGGCAGGGCCGCAGCCTGTCCACCGTAAAAAAGAGATGCGGACGGCCCCGGATCGACGAGGAGACCGGTACCGCCCGCATCGGTGAGTTGTGCCTGCAGGCCAAGGCACCACGGCCTGTGGTGCCTTGGCGCGGCCGCCTCATCGGCGGTGCCGCGATGCCGGGGCAGGAGCGCCCGGCGGGGCCATCGATGGCCGGGTCACGCCGTTCCGGGCGTGACGGGGTGCGTCAAAGCGTGGGGGACGTCATTGGGAGCGGTGTTTCGTACATTCGCAGAAGTCGTTGCTTGGCCAGCAGCTTCTCGCGCTTCATGCGACCCAGGGTGACATCATCGATCGGGAGTACACCCAACTCCGCGTCCATGCACTTCTTGTTCAACTTGCGGTGCTGGTCATGGAGTGCCCTGAACTCCGGATCACGCGCGCGACGGGCGTCGATCTCGCTCTGGGGCTGATCTTCAAACATGATGGACCTCCTTCGACAGATACACGAACGCCCCGGCCGCAAGGCACGGGGCGTTGTTCATGGAGGAGCGCCGGTCGATGGCCACCTGGACGCCTGCAACGACCTGCGGCACTGGCCTGCGCACGTCGATCTGCTGCGGTTCGCGCCCTGTTTGCATCGGCCCGGCCCTCCCATCGTCCGGTCCGCGGCATTGCGTCCCGGACGATTGACCCTACGCCTGCTCAAGGCGGGGTACAAGACCCCTGCGGCAAAAAGACCGAACCCCGCCGGGGCGGGGTTCAGGCTGAATGCTCATCGCAACGAAAAACAAACAATATCAAGCAATTACGGGGCGATGATGACCTCGGCCGAGCGTGCCCGGGTGGACGCCGCCTTCTTGCCGCTGAGCTGGATCCGGTTGCTCGCGACACCCGCCGCGACCAGGGCATCGCGCAGGGCCTCGGCACGCTTCTGACCGACCCCGTTGGCGCTGTCATAGGCCTCGATGCGCAGGCGGCCCTTCTTGCCGATGTTCAGGTACTCGGCCAGTGCCTTGGTCTGGTTGCGGGCCCCACCGGACAGGCTGGAGGCGCCAGCGGCAAATGCGTCACCATTGAAGGTGAAGACTTCGCCACGGCCATCGAACTTCGAGCCCGGCAACTTCTGCCCGGATACCAGCTCGGCTTCCTCGCGGGCCAGCTTGGCGGCGTTCTGCTGGGCGGCGCTGAGGCGCTGCTGCTGCTTGCCGGCCACGCTGGTCAGAGCATTCTCGGCATCCTGGCGGGCCAGGGTCTCGGCCTCGGCGGCCTGGCGCAGGCGCTCAGCCTCCTCGGCCTGCATCTGCGCCTGCATGCGCAGCTGCTCGGCCTCCTGGCGGGCACGGGCGGCATCGCGGCGGCTGGCCTCGATCAGCAGATCACTGCGGGTGCGCTCGAGGCGATCGACCTCACGCGCGGCCAATGCGGCACGCACGGCAGTCTCGGCAATCTCCACCCGGCGCTCGGCCAGGTAGGTGGCCAGCTCCTGGTCGCGGCGCTTGGCCTTGTCCAGGGTGGCGATGGCCTGCTGGGCCTGCATGCGCTCGAAGGCGCCCAGCTCAGCCGTGTCGGGATTGGCCTGGATGGCCATCAGACGCTGGCTCAGTTGCGCCACCATCGGGTTGTCGGCGGCCAGGGCCAGGGTCGGCAGCGTCAGCAGGGCAGCCAGGGTTGCGGCAGTCATCGGCTTCACCGGCGGTCCTCCCCGGTCGACAGCTGGCGTTGCAGCTGGTTGACCTCGTTGCGGCGCAGCTGCAGCTGCGCGGTGACGGTGGCTTCCTCGCTGCGGGCGCGGGCCAGGTCGGCATCGGCAGCGGCGCGCAGGGCGATCGCCGGGGCGTTCTTGCGCTCGCGGCGGTCGCCGGCAGCACGCTGGGCCTGTTCCAGCCCCTGCCGGGCCAGCCCGATCAGGTCCGGGGCGTACTGGTCGGCGTCGGCCTGGGTGGCCTTGTCGACCGCCTGCCGGGCCTGGGCCAGTTCCAGTGCGCCGTCCTGCGCCCAGGCGGGGGCAGACAGTGCGAATGCAAACGCCATCACATACAGGCCATGGCGCATTCGTGCGAAGCTAAGTCGTTTCATTGGGGAGGCCGTACCGGTTGTCGGTTCACGGCCATTGTCGTCAAGCCGACACCGTGCTGGCAACGGGCGTCGGCCGTTTCGTTGGGGAAAATTCGCAATGGATATCGGCTACTTCCTGAAGCTGATGACCGAAAAGAACGCTTCGGACATGTTCCTGACCACCGGAGCACCGGTCTACATCAAGATCGAGGGGAAGCTTTATCCGCTGGGCAACACCGGCCTGCCGCCGGGCATGGTCAAGAAGATCGCCTACTCGCTGATGGACGAAGGCCAGGTGCCGCAGTTCGAGCGCGAGCTGGAGCTCAACATGGCCATCGCCCTGCCCGATGCCGGGCGCTTCCGCGTCAACGTGTTCAAGCAGCGCGGCGAAGTGGGCATGGTCATCCGCGCCATCCGCAGCCGCATCCCGAGCATCGAGGAGCTGAACCTGCCGCAGGTGCTGAAGGACGTCATCATGACCCCGCGCGGGCTGGTGCTGGTGGTGGGGTCCACCGGTTCCGGCAAGTCCACCTCGCTGGCGTCGATGATCGACCACCGCAACAGCACCACCACCGGTCACATCCTCACCATCGAGGACCCGATCGAGTACCTGCACAAGCACAAGATGTCGATCGTCAACCAGCGCGAGGTCGGGCTGGACACCCATGCATTCCACAACGCGCTGAAGAACGCGATGCGTGAAGCGCCGGACGTGATCCTGATCGGCGAAATCCTGGATGCGGAAACGATGGAGGCGGCGATCGCCTTCGCCGAAACCGGCCACCTGTGCCTGGCCACCCTGCACTCCAACAACGCCGACCAGACCATCGAGCGCATCCTCAACTTCTTCCCGGAAAGCGCGCACAAGAACGTGCTGATGAACCTGGCGCTGAACCTGCGTGCGGTGATCAGCCAGCGCCTGGTAAAGAACAAGGAGGGCCGTCGCCTGCCGGCCACCGAGGTGCTGATCAACACGCCGATGATCCGTGACCTGCTGCGTCGCGGCCAGGTGCACGAGATCAAGGCGGCGATGGAAGGCTCGCTGGAGGAAGGCATGGAGAGTTTCGACCAGTGCCTGTTCCGTCTGGCCAAGGCCGGCATCATCGAGCAGGAGGAAGCGCTGCGCGCGGCCGACTCGCGCGATGGCCTGGCCCTGAAGTTCCGCCTGTCCGAAGGCAGCAGCGGCGAGCACGACCCGTATGCGGATTTCTCGGCCGGGCAGCCAAGCATCACTCACGGGTTCTGACCGCACGAAAAAGGGGACGGAGGGGATTAAGTCGTAAGTGCATTTACGACTTAATCCCCTCCGTCCCCTCTACTTTCAGGCGGCGTCGGGCTGGTTTTCCGGGCGTGCGCGGTCGAAGGCGTCCAGTGCCTGGCAGGCAGCTTCGATACGGCGCAGGGTCGGGTACGGCGCCAGGTCCAGGCCGAAGCGATGCGCGTTGTACAGCTGCGGCAGCAGACAGATATCGGCCAGGCCGGGACGGTCACCGTGGCAGAAGGTGCCCGTCGCGCTGCTGTTGGCCAACATTGCCTCCATGGCAGCGAAACCCTCGGCGATCCAGTGCAGGGTCCACTGCGTGCGGGCGTCGGCAGGCACCTGCAGGGTGCGCTCCAGGTACTGCATCACCCGCAGGTTGTTGATCGGGTGGATGTCGCAGGCCACCAGCTGGGCCAGCGCACGCACCCGCGCACGGCCGCCGGCATCGGCCGGCAGCAACGGCACCTGCGGGAAGCGTTCTTCCAGGTATTCAAGGATCGCCAGCGACTGGGTCAGTGCATGCCCGTCATGCAGCAGGGTTGGCACCAGCTGCTGCGGATTGAGTGCGCGATAGGCGTCAAGATGCTGCTCGCCACCTTCGCGCACCAGGTGCACCGGCCGGGCTTCCCAGGCCAGGCCCTTCAGCTCCAGGCCGATGCGCACGCGGTAGGCGGCGCTGGATCGCCAGTAGGTGTACAGCACGATGCCGTCCTCGACCGGGATCTCCATCGCCGCCTCTCTGCTCAGGGCCTGGTCGCCTGTTCGATGCGCTGCTCGATCGCACCGAAGATGCTGTTGCCGGCGGCATCGAGCATCTCGATGCGGACCACGTCGCCGAAGGACATGAACGGCGTGCTCGGCTTGCCGTCGCGCAGGGTCTCCACCACGCGCTGCTCGGCGAAGCACGAGGCGCCCTTGCTGGTGTCCTCGTTGGCGATGGTGCCGGAGCCGACGATGGTGCCGGCGCTGAGCGGACGGGTCTTGGCCGCATGCGCGACCAGCTGGGCGAAGTTGAACTGCATGTCCACGCCCGCTTCCGGCGCGCCGAACCACTGGCCGTTGATGTGGGTCAGCAGCGGCAGGTGCACCTTGCTGTCCTGCCACGCGGCGCCCAGCTCGTCAGGGGTAACGAACACCGGCGACAGCGCCGAGCGCGGCTTGGACTGCAGGAAGCCGAAGCCCTTGGCCAGCTCGCCCGGAATCAGGTTGCGCAGCGAGACATCGTTGACCAGGCCGACCAGCTGGATATGGCCTGCGGCCTGTTCCGGGGTGGCGGCCATCGGCACGTCGTCGGTGATCACCACGATCTCTGCTTCCAGGTCGATGCCATAGTCCTCGCTGACCACCTTGACCGCGTCGCGCGGACCGTAGAAACCGGCGCTGGTCGCCTGGTACATCAGCGGGTCGGTGTAGAAGCTCTCCGGCACCTCGGCGCCACGGGCGCGGCGCACGCGCTCGACATGCGGCAGGTAGGCGCTGCCATCGACGAACTCATAGGCACGCGGCATCGGCGCGGCCAGCGCCTGCGGGTCCAGGTCGAACACGCCATCGGCGTCGCCCGCGTTGAGCGATTCGTACAGGGCGTTCAGGCGCGGCGCGATGTGGCTCCAGTCCTCGAGGGCCTGCTGCAGGGTGGCGGCAATGCCGGTGGCGCGCACGCCGTGGCGCAGGTCACGCGAGACGACGATCAGGGTGCCGTCGCGGCCGCCTTCCTTCAAAGAACCAAGCTTCATGGGTGGGTGTCCGGAGTCGTGGGCAAACAAGTTTCAAGTGTAATCAAATCTGCGTCGACGCCAAGCTGCAGCGCGGCATCGGCCCACCCTACCGTAGTGGGGGGTTCGGCAGGGCTTGCAGCCCTGCACCTGCTTCAAGCCAGGGCAACGTCAACAGCAACAGCAGGCTCTGGGTTGTCTGTGAGCTGGGCGGGACGGTGTGGGTGGGCAGGACACGCCGTAAACCCGTCCCTGGGGGCTCGATGG
>NZ_JASJSQ010000064.1:0-29833 GCF_030236855.1 Stenotrophomonas maltophilia group sp. Smal13 | reverse complement strand
CCGGTGCTCTCGGCCTTGCTGCCGGTGCGGAAGTTCTGGCCGTCCGACGATGACGGGGTCAGCTCACGAAACGGAAAAAATCGTACGCTAAGCCTCGCCAGGCATTCGTAGCGCCCGGAACTTGCCTTGCGCGACCTGCTTGTTCTGCCGCCAGATGTAATCGCCGGTCAGGTTGATGTGCTCCCAGCCCAGCGGCGAAAGATGCGGCAGCAGCCGTTCGTCGATGTTCTTACCCGAGTCCCGCAGCGCCTGGACCGCCCGCCCCAGGTAGACGGTGTTCCACAGGATGATTGCCGCCACCACCAGATTGAGGCCGCTGGCGCGGTAGCGCTGGTTCTCGAAACTGCGGTCACGGATTTCACCGAGCCGGTTCAAGAACACAGCGCGGGCCAGCGCGTTCTTGGCTTCGCCCTTGTTCAAGCCAATCTGCACACGGCGGCGCAATTCGACGTTCTGCATCCAGTCGAGCGCAAACAGCGTGCGCTCGATGCGCCCCAGTTCGCGCAGAGCCACGGCCAGACCGTTCTGGCGCGGATAGCTGCCGAGCTTCCTGAGCATCAGCGAGGCCGTCACCGTGCCCTGCTTGATCGAGGCGGCCAGCCGCAGGATTTCGTCCCAATGGGCGCGGATGTGCTTCACGTTGACGTTGCCGCCGATCAGGCCGGCGAGCGTCGGGTACTGCTTGGCGTCGCTATGGATAAACAGGCGCTTGTCGGCCAGGTCGCGGATGCGCGGGGCAAAGCGGAAGCCCAACAGGTGCATCAGCGCGAACAGGTGATCGGTGAAGCCAGCCGTGTCGGTGTAGTGTTCTTCGATGCGCAGGTCGGATTCGTGATACAGCAGCCCGTCCAGGACGTGGGTGGCGTCGCGCACCGTGGCATTGATGACTTTGGTGTGGAACGGCGCGTACTGGTCGGAGATGTGGGTATAGAACTGCACGCCTGGTTCCTGACCGTACTTCAAGTTCACTTGGCCGGCGGCTTGCCCCCGGCCGCCGGCCTTGAAGTTCTGCCCATCCGACGACGAGGTAGTGCCATCGCCCCAGTAGGCGGCGAAGGGCTGACGAAACTGGGCGTTGACCACCTCGGCCAGACCCGCCGAATAGGTCTCGTCGCGGATGTGCCACGCCTGCAACCACGTCAGCTTGGCGTAGGTCACACCGGGGCAGGACTCGGCCATCTTCGAGAGCCCCAGGTTGATGGCGTCGGCGAGAACGGTCGTCAGCAGTAGGTGTTGGTCTTCGGCCGCCTCGTCACTCTTGAGGTGCTTGAAGTGGCGGCTGAAGCCGGTCCAGCCATCGACTTCCAGCAGCAGTTCGGTGATCTTCAGGTGCGGCAGCAAGCTGTACGCCTGCTGCATCAGCACCTCGGCCTCGTCGGGCACGGCGTTGTCCAGCGGAGAAATCTTGATTCTCCCGGTGCTGGTGATGGCCGCATCGGGCAGTTCGTTGGCGGCGGCCAGCCGCTCGACTGTCGCCAGTTGCTCTTGCAGCACCGCGAGCCGCGCCTCCAGAAAGCGCTCGCAGTCGGTCTCCACGGCCAGACCCAATTCGCGCTGGTCACGCTGCGCCGCGAATCGCGGCGGCGGCAACAGGTAGTCCTCGAAGTCCTTGAACTGGCGCGAGCCCTGCACCCAGATGTCGCCGGAGCGCAGTGAGTTCTTCAGTTCGGACAGAATGCACAGCTCATAGAAGCGCCGATCCAGCCCATCGTCCGTGCGCACCAGGTTCTCCCAGCGCTTGCGCACGAAGGACGTGGGCGCGTCGTCCGGCACCTTGCGTGCCTGACGGTCGTTCATCCCCTTGAGCATTTCGACGGCGGCGAGCAGCTCGCGCGCCGCAGGCGCGGCCTTCATGCTCAACGCCTCCAGCAGGGTCGGCGTGTAGCGCCGGAGCTGGGTGAAGCCGTCGCCGACCAAGGACAAGAAATCGAAGTCCTCCGGCCGGGCCAGCGCTTCCGCTTCGGTGATGCTTTCGCTGAATACGTCCCAGGGGATGATCGCCTCGATGGCGGCGAACGGGTCGCTGCCCGATTGCTTGGCTTCCAGCAGGGCGCGACCGATACGAGAGTACAGCCGCACCTTGTCGTTGATCGCCTTGCCGGACTGCTGGAAGCGGTCGGCGTGATTGCGCTTGGCCTTGCTGAACAGCGAACCCATGAAACGGTCGTGCAGGTCGATGATCTCGTCGATGAGGGTGGCGCGGGTATCGAGGACTACCGCGACCAGGGTCGCAAAGCGGCGACTCGGCTCCAGGTCGCGAAGGTGCTGGGCGGTCATCTGTCCGCCCTCGCGGGCGAGCTTCAGCAGGCGGTTCTGGTGAATGGCGTGTTCCAGGTCGCCCGGCAGCACCAGGTCGCGGAGGGTCTTCAGTCGTTCGAGGTGGGCCAGCACATGCTTGGGCTTCGCCGGGCCAGGCGGTTGGCGTAGCCAGATCAGCCCGCTGCCTTTGGTGCCCTCGCGAATCGCCAGCAGGCCGTCAAGCGCGCGGCGGTGGAAATCACCCAGTGGCGCGGTGAGCGCTTCATAGACTTGGCGCGTGCCGCGTGTCAGCGCCTCGCTGCACACGCGCTCGATGACCTCGATGGTCGGAAGGATGATGCGCTGCTGCCGCAGCAACTCGATCAGCGCTTCGGCCAGCACGATACCTCGGTCGGTCTGCTGTGCCAGATCGGCGAGCTGGTGAACGAAGTGCCGGTAGTCGGTGACCGTGAACGGTGTCAGTTTCAGCCACGCCTGCAACTCCAACAGGTGCTCGCGTCGCGTTTCCGGCCGTTGCGCATACTGCGGCCAGATGTCCGGCTCGATACGCAACTGGCGGCCGACGATGTCCAGCAGGGAGACGGGTGGCTCCGCATCCGTCGGCAGGGCAAAGCCGGGATAGCGCAGGTAGCACAACTGCACCGCGAAGCCGAGCCGGTTGTGGCTGCCGCGCCGCTGGCGGATCACCGACAGGTCGGCTTCGGCGAAGGTGTAATGCTGGATGAGTTCGTCGTCAGTGGCCGGAAAGGCGAGCAGGCCGGTGCGCTCGACGGACGTTAGCAGACTGCGGCGCGGCATGGTCAGTCATCCGTTCTCAGGTATTGATACACAGTTTCCCGGCTGATGCCGAACTCGCGGGCAAGCTGTGCCTTCTTCTCGCCGGCTGCAGCGCGACGGCGCAGTTGGGCTACCTGCTCGGGCGCGAGCGCCTTTTTGCGGCCCCGGTAGGCCCCGCGCTGCTTGGCGAGCGCGATCCCCTCGCGCTGCCGCTCGCGGATCAGAGCGCGCTCGAACTCGGCAAATGCGCCCATCACCGACAACATCAGGTTCGCCATCGGCGAATCCTCGCCGGTGAATGTCAAGTGTTCCTTGACGAACTCGATGCGCACGCCGCGCTGGGTGAGGCGCTGCACCAGGCGGCGCAGGTCGTCGAGGTTCCTCGCCAGGCGGTCCATGCTGTGCACCACCACCGTGTCGCCCTCGCGCACGAAGGCGAGCAGCCGTTCCAGCTCGGGGCGCTGGGTGTCCTTGCCCGACGCCTTGTCGGAGAACACCTTGTCCACCTGGATGTGTTCGAGCTGCCGTTCCGGGTTCTGGTCGAAGCTGCTGACGCGGACGTAGCCGATGCGCTGACCGTGCACAGTGTCCTCCTGAGGCCCTTGTGTCAGGAAGAAATCTATGACCCTTGACGGGACATGTCAATTAATTCTGGAAGTGACTCTATTCTGACGTTTTACAGCCCGGGGGCTGACGCCAGGTTAGGGTATGCCTTAAATTGACGCTTCATCATGACTTTAGTTACTTCTATAACATTCTGTAGTATATATCACATTTCTCACTGCCTTCTGACCAAGGAGCCCGTGCTTGAGCTTTCTTGCCCTGTTCATCAGCCTCCCCACCAAGGCATCGACCGGCCGCATGCGCGTCTGGCGCTCCGTCAAGGCGCTGGGTTGCGCGACGCTGCGCGATGGGGTCTACCTGCTGCCTGACTCGGCCGACAGTGCCGCGGCGCTGGACGAAGTGGCGGCGCAGGCGGTGGAAGTCGGGGGCAGCGGCGAGGTCTATCGACTCTCGGGGTGCGAGGAAGCCCAGGAGGCCGCGCTGCGCGCCCTGTTCGACCGGGGCGAGGAGTACGCCGGCATCGCCGAGGAGATCAAGGAACTCGGGCGGAGCCTGACATCCCTGGATGGCGCCGCCGCCGCACGCAAGCTCCAGCCGCTCGTGCGCCGCTTCGAGCAGGTGGCGCGCATCGATTTCTTTCCCGGCGAGGCGCAGCGGCAGACCTTGAGCCTGCTGGACGACCTGCGCGACGCGATCACCCGCCGCATGTCTCCCGACGAGCCGACCGCCCGGCAGGCGGATGTTCCGCGGCTGGACCGCGCCGACTATCAGGGCCGGACCTGGGCCACGCGGGCGCGCCCGTGGGTGGACCGACTCGCTTCGGCCTGGCTGATCCGGCGTTTCATCGACCCGAGCGCTCGCATCGTCTGGCTGGCGAATCCCGCCGACTGCCGCAATGGCTGGCTCGGCTTCGACTTCGACGGCGCGGCCTTCAGCCACGTGGGCACCAAGGTCACCTTCGAGACGCTGCTGGCGAGTTTCGGACTTGATTCCGCCCCTGCACTGGTACGGCTGGGCGAGCTCGTGCATTGCCTGGATGTTGGGGGACTCCCGGTCGCGGAAGCGCTGGGCATCGAATCGCTGCTCACCGGCCTGCAGGCATCCGAACCCGACGACGACGCGCTGCTTGCTCGCGCGTGCGAAGTCTTTGACTGGCTACTCAAGAGTTACGAGGACAAAGCAACGTGAACGCCCCGACCAGACCTCAGACCGCTGCCACGACTGAAGCCGTCCCTCCAGCGATGAGCTACCTGCAGCTCTTCGCGCGCTTCCTCAAGTTCGGCTTGCTCGCATGGGGCGGGCCTGTGGCTCAGATCGGCATGTTGCGCCGCGAGCTCGTGGACGAGGAACGCTGGATCTCCAGCAGACGCTTCAACAAGCTGCTTGCGGTGATGCAGGTGCTGCCCGGACCCGAAGCGCACGAAATATGCGTTCATTTGGGCATCCGAGCGAAGGGGCGGCTTGGGGGCGTACTGGCGGGACTCGGGTTCATGCTTCCCGGATTCTTGCTGATGTTCGCGCTGTCCTGGCTGTACTTCCAGATCGAATTCGTGGGCACCTCGCTGGGCGCGGCGTTCCTTGGCGTGCAGGCGGCCGTGATCGCCCTGATCGTGCGCGCCGTGCACCGCATCGGCGAGCACATCCTGCTCGATCGCTGGTTGTGGGCCATTGCCATCGTTTGCGCGCTGGCCGCCATGGCTCGTGTCGACTTCTGGATCACCCTGCCGGCGAGCGGCCTGGTGTACGCCCTGCTCGTGCTGAAGCATCGGGTCTTGGCGCTGCTGGTGACACTGGGGGCGGTGGCGCTGGCCGCGGCCGTGGCTTTGTGGGCTGCGCCGGCGGCGAAGCTGGTGGAAACGGTCGTTCAAGGCCAGGCATCGGTGCTGCTCATCTTCGCCTCGGGCCTGAAGGCTGGCTTGCTCACCTTCGGCGGCGCCTACACGGCGATCCCGTTCGTTCGCAACGACGCCGTCGGGCGCGGATGGATGACGGATGGGCAGTTCCTGGACGGCCTGGCACTGTCCGGTGTGCTGCCGGCACCCCTCATCATCTTCGCCACGTTCGTCGGCTATGTGGCAGGGGGGCCGATCGGGGCGGTGGCCATGACGGTGGGTGTCTTTCTTCCGGCCTTTGCGTTCTCGCTGATTTTCTACGACCGGCTGGAGGCGGTCGTGGAGAACAAACGGCTGCACGCGTTCCTGGACGGCGTCGCGGCCGGCGTAGTCGGCCTGATCGGCGCAACCACCCTCGACCTGGCGCAGGTCACGGCTGAACGTGTGCCATCGCTGACGGTGGGCATGTCGATCTTCGCCGCAGGCTTGGCATTCCTTTATGCCTGGAAGAACAAGCTCAACGTCGTCGTCGTGATCCTCGCGGCGGGATTGGCGGGCTGGCTGGTGTTTCCGAACCAAGGCTGAATCTGATCGAGTCAGCCTTCGTCGCGCCGTTTCCGATCCACCCTACTGAGGAAGCCAAGATGCCTTACGAACTGAAGCCCCTTTCTTGCGATCCGGCCAAACTCACCGGCCTGTCCGAGAAGCTCATCGTCAGCCACTGGGAAAACAACTACGGCGGGGCGGTCAAGCGCCTCAATGCCATCGAGCAGCGCCTGGCCGAATTGACCTGGGCCAGCGCCCCGGTGTTCGAGATCAACGGCCTCAAGCGCGAGGAGATGATCGCCAGCGGTTCCATGATCCTGCACGAGGTGTACTTCGATTCCCTCGGCGGTACCGGCGGCGACCCTGGCGGAGCGTTGAAGCAGGCCATCGAGCGGGACTTCGGCTCCGTGGACGCGTGGCGCGCCGAATTCACGGCCATGGGCAAGGCCCAGGGCGGCGGCTCCGGCTGGACCTTGCTGGTTTGGAGCCCGCGGCGCGAGCGTCTAGTGAACGCCTGGGCCGCCGACCACGCGCACAACCTGGCCGGCGCCATGCCGCTCGTCGCCCTCGACATGTACGAGCACAGCTACCACATGGACTTCGGCGCCAAGGCCGCAGCCTATGTGGACGCCTTCATGCAGAACCTGTCCTGGACGGCGGCCGAGGCTGCGCTTGCCAAGGTGGAGGGCAGAGCGTGAAATGGGTCACCCGCGAACGCCCCAAGATCGACCGTATCGCCTGCCCCTGGCTGGTAACGCGCTTCATCGACGAGGCCCCCGAGTTCCTGTACGTGCCGGCCGGCGAAGTCATGAAGGTCGCCGCCGACACCGGCGCGATTCCCTATGACGTGCCGAATGTCGAGCTCGGCCACCATGGCGACCGCTGCAGCTTCGATGCCTTCATCGACAAGTACGAACTCGACGACCCGGCCTTGAACAAGCTGGCGCTCATCGTGCGCGCCGCCGACTGCGGCCAGCCGCAGCTGGCGAAGGAAGCGTCCGGCCTGGTCGCCATCTCGAAAGGGCTGTCGCTCAACTTCGCCGACGACCACGAGATGCTGAAGGCAGGCATGGTGATGTATGACGCGCTCTACGCCTGGTGCGCCCACTCCACCACGGGGCCGCTGAAGGTCGCCCGCCTGCCCCGCCTGAAGTGATGCTGCTGCCCGCCGGCGCCGCACCCGAGGCACGCCTGCTGCTGATCGGCCGGGCACTTCGGGCCTTCACCGACGGCTTTGTCGCCATTCTGCTGCCGGTCTATCTGCTCACGCTCGGGCTCGGCAAGTGGGAAGTCGGGCTGATCAGCTCCGCCACCCTGCTCGGGTCGGCGCTGGCGACCCTGGCGGTCGGGCAGTGGGGCCATCGCTTCCGGCAGCGTAGCCTGCTGCTTGCTGCCGCCGGGCTGATGACCGCCACCGGTCTGCTGCTGGCAGGCCTGGGCGGCATCGGCGCCTTCTGGCCGTTGGCTGTAGTCGCCTTCGTCGGTACGATGAACCCCAGCTCCGGCGACGTCAGCGTCTTCCTGCCGCTGGAGCACGCGCGGCTGGCCGAATCGGCGCAGGGCGAGGCGCGCACTTTTCTGTTCGCGCGCTATACCTTCGTCGGCGCCTTGTGTGCCGCGACCGGTTCGCTGGCGACCGCGATCCCGCAAGTGCTGACCGATGCCGGCCTGGCCCAGCTCGACGCGTTGCGCCTGATGTTCGTCGTCTACGGGCTGACCGGCGTCGCGATCTTCGCCCTGTATCGCGCCTTGCCGGACCACCGCGTGGACGAGCAGACGGCGGCGCCCACAGCGCTGGGGCCTTCGCGCGGCATCGTGATCAAACTGGCGGCACTGTTCTCGGTCGATGCCTTCGCCGGCGGGCTGATCGTCAATACCTTGCTCGCGCTCTGGCTGTTCGAGCGTTTCGACCTCTCGCTCGCCGCTGCCGGCCAATTCTTCTTCTGGGCCGGGCTGCTGTCGGCCGGCTCCCAGCTCGCCGCCCCCTGGGTAGCGCGCCGCATTGGCCTGATCAACACGATGGTGTTCACGCACATCCCGTCGAGCGTCTGTCTGATCCTCGCCGCCTTCGCCGACAGCCTGCCGGTGGCGCTCGCGCTGCTGTTCCTGCGCAGCGCCCTGTCGCAGATGGACGTACCCACGCGCTCGGCCTTCGTCATGGCGGTGGTGACGCCGGCAGAGCGCGCCGCGGCGGCGAGCTTCACCACCGTACCCAGGAGCCTCGCTGCCGCAGCTAGCCCCGCCATCGGCGGCGCCTTGTTCGCCGCCGGCTGGCTGGCGATGCCGCTGGTGGCCTGCGGTGTGCTCAAGATTGCGTACGACGTTGCACTTTGGCGCGCGTTTCGGAAGTACGAGGAATCTCCCTCGTGAGAGCGCTCGCGCGCAAGCGCATGGCGCGCCTTAGCGTACGATTTTTTCCGTTTCGTGAGCTGACCCCACCAAGCATGAGCACTACAGCCAGAGGGGTCAGATCGCCGAACTGTTCGGCTACCGGTCGTGGGCGGCTAGCTTCCTGCCGCAACTGGCACAGCAGGCTGAACAGATCGTGCGGCGCGACGTAATGCCAGGATTCGTGGCCGCCGAACTGATCGTTTGGCTCAGCGAGCACAAAATCATCCGGCCCGGCCACACCACCTTACAAGAGCTGGTCAGTGAAGCCCTGTCCACCGAACGCAGGCGCTTGGGCGGCTTGCTGGCAGAAGTGTTGGACGAATCGGCCAAAGCTGCGCTGGGCCAGCTCCTGGTGCGTGACGACACCCTGTCTCAACTGGCAGCGCTCAAGCAGGACGCTAAAGATTTCGGCTGGCGTCAGATGGCAGGGGAGCGCGAGAAGCGCGCCACGCTGAAGTCCTTGCACGGGATCGCCAAGGCGCTGCTGCCCAAGCTCGGCATCTCGCAGCAGAACCTGCTGTACTACGCGAGCCTGGCGAACTTCTATACCGTCCATGACCTGCGCCACCTGAAGGCGGAGCAGACCTGGCTCTACCTGCTGTGCTATGCCTGGGTACGTTACCGGCAGCTCACCGACAACCTGGTCGACGCGATGGCCTTCCACATGAAAAAACTTGAGGACGAGAGCCGCACGGGTGCGAAACAGTCCTTTGTCGCCGAACAGCTGCGACGCCATCAGGAAACGCCGCAGGTTGGCCGCCTGCTGTCGCTGTACGTGGACGACAGCGTGGCCGATCCGACGCCGTTCGGCGAGGTGCGCCAACGCGCCTACAAAATCATGTCCAGGGAATTGCTGCAAAACACGGCGCAGCGCATGAGCGTCAAGCCACTGAACAAACTGGCGCTGCACTGGCAGGCGGTGGACGGCCTGGCCGAACGCATTCGACGCCATCTACGGCCGCTGTACGTCGCGCTCGACTTCGCCGGCACGGCCCCCGATAACCCATGGCTCGCGGCGCTGACTTGGGCCAAGAGCGTGTTCGCCAAGCAGCAGCGCCTATCACAACGGCCACTCGACGAATGTCCGGCGGCAACGCTGCCGAAACGCTTGCGTCCGTACCTGCTGATGTTCGATGCCGAAGGCACGCCGACAGGCCTGCATGCCGATCGTTACGAATTCTGGCTTTACCGTCAGGTCAGGAAACGCTTCCAGGCGGGCGAGCTCTACATTGACGATAGCTTGCAGCACCGGCATTTGTCCGACGAGTTGGTTTCGATGGACGAGAAAGCCGCCGTGCTCGCGCAGATGGACATCCCCTTCCTGCGGCAGCCGGTCAGTGCCCAGCTCGATGCACTGGCGACCGAGTTGCGTGCGCAATGGGTGGCGTTCAATCGCGAGCTGAAACAGGGCAAGCTGACGCACCTGGAATACGACAAGGACACGCAGAGACTGACCTGGCGCAAGCCCAAGGGGGAGAACCAGAAGGCGCGCGAGCAAGCTCTCTACGAGCAACTGCCATACTGCGATGTCGCCGACGTGTTTCGCTTCGTCAACGGCCAGTGCCAGTTCCTGTCGGCGCTGACACCATTGCAGCCACGCTATGCGAAGAAGGTAGCCGACGCCGACAGTCTGATGGCGGTGATCATTGCCCAAGCCATGAACCACGGCAACCAGGTTATGGCACGTACCAGCGACATCCCGTACCACGTCCTGGAGAGTACCTACCAGCAGTACCTGCGCCAGGCGACGCTACATGTGGCCAACGATTGCATCAGCAACGCCATCGCCGCACTGCCGATCTTCCCGCATTACTCGTTCGACCTCGATTCGTTGTACGGTGCCGTTGATGGGCAGAAATTCGGCGTCGAGCGACCAACTGTGAAGGCGCGCTACTCGCGCAAATATTTCGGCCGCGGCAAGGGCGTCGTCGCCTACACGCTGCTGTGCAATCACGTGCCGTTGAACGGCTACCTGATAGGCGCACACGAGTACGAGGCTCACCACGTGTTCGACATCTGGTACCGCAACACGTCGGACATCGTGCCGAGCGCGATCACCGGCGACATGCACAGCATCAACAAGGCCAACTTCGCCATCCTGCACTGGTTCGGACTTCGTTTCGAGCCGCGCTTCACCGACCTCGACGACCAGTTGCAGGAGCTGTATTGCGCCGATGATCTGGCATTGTACGAGAAATGCCTGATCCGGCCGGCTGGCCAGATCGACCGGCAACTCATCGTCGGTGAGAAGGCGAACATCGACCGAATCGTCGCCACACTGGGCCTGAAGGAAATGACGCAGGGCACGCTGATCCGCAAGCTGTGCACCTATACGGCGCCGAACCCGACGCGGCGCGCAATCTTCGAGTTCGACAAGCTCATCCGCAGTATCTACACACTGCGCTACCTGCGCGACCCGCAACTGGAGCGTAATGTTCACCGCTCGCAGAACCGCATTGAGTCCTATCACCAGCTACGCTCGACCATCGCCCAAGTCGGTGGGAAGAAGGAATTGACCGGCCGCACCGACATCGAAATCGAGATCAGCAACCAGTGCGCCAGGCTGATCGGCAACGCGATCATCTTCTACAACTCGGCGATCCTGTCCCTGCTGCTGACGAAGTACGAGGCAGCTGGCAATGCCAAGGCGCTGGCGTTGATCACGCAGATGTCGCCAGCGGCCTGGCGGCACATCCTGCTGAACGGGCATTACACCTTCCAGACTGACGGCAAGTTCATCGACCTGGATGCGCTCGTGGCGGGACTGGAGCTGGGCTGACGGAAATTTCTGGGATTCCGGCGTACAACCCCGTAAAATAGAAGAGTGAGCACTTGATTTGCTGGTGCTTTCAAACAACGGTGTTGTTTTTTTAACAGCCGAACTGGAAAGGGAGGCTGAGCTGCTCAGTGATCACTTTATCCGTTGGCTGATTTACGCCGGCATGTTCGCTACAGGCACTGAACGACAACGCAGATGGTATGGTCTGTGCGTTCTGACTCGTCAAGGATCGGCCAATGGATCGTTTGTCTAATTTGCTCTCGCGGTTCGGCGTGCGGGCCAATCTGTTCTATGACGGCGACCTATGCGGCTCTGCATCTTACGATGGCGCCGAGCGGCGAGGTTATATCCATCTGCTTCAGGCCGGCAGCGTGACGTTGCTTGGTCCCGATCGCAAGGATTTGCAGCTCACTCGCCCTAGCTTGATTTTTATGCCACGCCCCGCCAAGCATCAATTGTTTGCGGGTGAGTCCGATGGCGCAAAGTTGTTGTGTGCTTCCATGGAGTTTGAGGGCGGAATTGATAATCCTTTGTCGGCTTCATTACCGGACTGTTTGGTGCTCGCACTCGATGATCTGCCCATGCTGGCAGACACGTTGGAGTGGATGTTTGCCGAGGCGGCAAATGTGCATTGTGGAAGGGAAGCCGCGCTTGAGCGCTTATTTGAGCTCCTAATCATTCTGTTGCTCCGTTACCTGCTCGATCATCACCAGTTGCGCACCGGAATGATGGCTGGACTGGCCGACATGCGGCTTGCCCGATCGCTTTTACAGATGCACAACTCCCCGGAACATGCCTGGTCAATAGCAGAGCTGGCCAGTGAGTCAAATATGTCACGCGCTGCGTATGCCGTGCATTTCAAGAGTGTCATCGGACAGACGCCTGCTGATTATTTGTTGAGTTGGCGAGTTAGCCTGGCTCAGAAGCTGATGCGAGAAGGGCGCTCGATTACGCTGATTGCAGCTCAAGTCGGCTACGAAAGTCCTTCGGCGCTGTCTCGCGCATTTAGACGCAAGACGGGGTTGAGCCCTCGTGACTGGTTGAAAGATCTGGCGGGGGAAAATGATGGCAAAAAGGCCTAAGGCATTACTGCCTTAAGCCATTGAAAAAATTATGCATTAATTTTACGTTTTTCCAGTTCAACCAGCGAATGGCCTGCCACAAATATCGAAACAGCAAGCAACCCTAAGTCTTTAAGCAGAAACTGACCTGGCGCAACGGAAATCGCCGGAAACCCTAAACTAGGCTCAATGACGCCCGGAGTGGAAAACATAAAGCTAAGGGTTGTGAAGAACAGGCCTGCAGACAGAGCGCCTCCTACCACGGATAGTTTGGGCGACAGCATGCGGCCTGCGATCAGAGTGCCGATCGAAATCTCTAGTATGCCGAGCAGGCTGGAGAACATGTCGACCGAAAAAATGCTATACACCCATCCCAAAAGCGGGCTGTTGCTCACCAGTGGAACCAGGCCCTCGGCCTCGTAGTGGGTAAATTTCATGCCGCCGAACCAGAAGTAAATAATAGCGAGAGCCAAGTACGCGCCATAGATACCTAGCCCCATAGTTTTGGTTCCAAGCGTTAAGTGGGCCTGTACGCTGGACTTCGAGTTTTCAATGCCTATGGTTTTCATGTCTGAGCTTCCAGTAGTGAGTGAGAGTGTGTTGGCTGCCGAACGCCGTATGCGTTGGCGATGAGATGATTATGGCTGGCATCTCTAATCAAGAGGCATCAGAAAGTATTGATTTCAGTGCAGATCGTCTTGGGCGGTGCAATTCGCGATGAAGGGATCGCCGTGGAGAGCGATGAGTGCACTATTTCGATAAAGGAGTCGTTTTACATAGGTCGATGAAGCGCGTTGCGGCATCGCCTACTGTCATTTCTCAAATCTGACTATGGGGCTTGGGGCGAAGGGCGGCACTGACTAGGCTTAGAACAGCTACCAACTAGCCGCGCGGCCGCGATGCACAAAGAATGGTAACTGAGCCGTGAGTGCGGTGGGCGCCCGCATTTATTTCCAAACCCTACAGATACATCGATCTTCGACTTCAACCGGGCAGATAGCTGTTGCAGCAAGCCTATCAATCGACTTTGACGTGTTAAAGAGGATAGGTTTTCCAGGGTTGGGGAACAGCATGCCCTGCAGAACGACACACGTCACTTTTGTTAAATTAATAAGCTAGCTACCTATTGGGCATAACCTTGCAATTTGCTTCAATTTACGCACATGCACTTGCGACCTCAAAATGCAACGTAAGCCCCGAATATCTCCATTATTGTCGCCGCCAGCCTTAGTTACAGCTGCTATGATGAATGAGATCGAAAACTGAAATCCCCCACTAGAATTGTTGACTGGAGTCAAAATGAATAAAAAGCGGCCGGTTAATCTTGATATTCGAACCATTCAGCTTCCTCTCACGGCGCTTACATCGATTCTGCACCGGATTTCAGGAATTATGCTCTTTATTTTTCTGGGACTGATACTGTATGTGCTGAGCAAATCGTTGGAGTCAGAAAAGGGTTTTAATGAAGTCAAGGAGATTTTTTCTTCACCTTTCGGCAAAGTTAGTTTCTGGTTGGTATACTCTTCATTTATTTATCATCTCGTAGCCGGAATTCGACACCTAGTTATGGATGTGGGTGTTGGTCATACTTTGAAAGGCAGCAATCGCGCCTCTACTATTGTTTTAGTAGTGTCGGGTGTTTTAATGGTTGCTGGCGCCGTATGGATTTGGTAGCTGTGGAGTCGTAATGCGTATTTACAAGGACTAAAAGCGTCCTTTAAAGCTAACTTACGAAAGTATTTATAATCGACGGTTCACGCTTAAACGGTTGAATCCTTTCGGGCTTCCGAATAGCTGTTAGCTGAAAGCTATCATGAGCTAAGTTTTCTGTGCATCATCAAATGTGTTAATGGGAGCGCCATAGTACTAGGTACAAATATGGCTCTAGGACAATGTTAGATGTTTTGGATTTTGAGGCGGATCGCTCTTATCGAAGATCGTCTAATTCGCTCTGAAGCGCAGGTTTTTTGAAACTATCACCTGGTTGGCACACTGTGCGAATCAACATCAGATATGAGAAAGCCAATCAGGTGAACACTACCCTCGAGGGCTCATCTGTCCAGTTAAAGCCTCGAGTCTTTCTGGGTGCGCAAAAGACAAGAAGGTTATATGGGAAAATTATGAGGCCTGGATACCATGCGTCATGGGCGTGCCGATGCTGTGAGTGACAGAGCGAGAAGCAAGTGAAAGTCCCTGAAGTAGGGGCGGGATGCGCCCGAGTGGCATTTTTTGTCTTAAGGTAGATCGCGTAGCTGTTCTTCAGAATAATCTTCAGAGCGTTGACGACAGCCATCGCTGTGCATTCCTCAAGAATAGAATGTGTCGGAAGGGTGGCGTCATTGGTGTTAGTCATCGCTTAGGATTTCTCAATCTGGCTTACACGGGCGCCTGTACCGATATCCCCGCGGATGGCGACGTATCGATGTTGAATTCCTCGCCAGACGAAGTGCAATGAGCTGCGGCTATAGGCTTGCGCAGCCTTAGATAGCCGGCCGTCGCAGGCGCGCCGGTTGGCCGGGATCTTCTTCTGCCCGTCAGGTGTCCGGTCGGAACTCCAGCACGAACGCTACGACCTTTTCGGCGGACATTTCGCACGGCTTCAACAATGTCCTATCTGATGTAACGCGGAAGAGGTTGAAGCTGACAATGTCAGTCCCGTCCAACTCCCTGGCGAACAGACTGTTGCGACGTCCGTCCCCAGATCGCCGGACGATCAAGCTGAAACGCCGGCCTTCATAAGTCCCTTCTCTGTATCCCTCCGCAAGCTTCGCGAAAGCGGCATCGAACTCGGAATGCTCCATGTCATCCATCCTTATTGATAGAACAGAGGCGCGGCGGGTGCGAGACCGCCAGTGCCGGGTCGCGCTAAGGTGCCGGGCAGATTCCTGCAGCCGACGAGGCCCGGGGTGGGCAGGATAATTGAGATGTCGGCGCCCGCATGGCTATCAGCGAAGTCGTCCGTCCAGTCTGCTAGGCAACGTCCACGCCTTTCCAGAAAGCGATGTAATCCCGGATACCCTCGGCATCCGGAGTGGGGGCGGGATAGGTCCAAGCGGCGTTCACGTTGAGCGCGTCACCCGCGCGAACATGAAAGAAGCGCGCGGCGCCTTTGATCGGACAGACAGATGTGTGCGGGCTCATCTCAAGCAGGCTCAGGTCGACTCCTGACGGTGGGAAGTAGTGATTTCCCTCGACGATGACTGTTTCGTCGCTTGTGGCGATAGTAGTGTCTTTCCAGATGGCTGAGACCAACGGACTCTCCTTTTGTATTCATCAACCGGCGAAGGCTCGCGGGCTGGCTGCCCCAAGCCGCACCTCCTCAGGTGGCAGGCGGGTTGCGCCCGAGAAGTTTGTCGAGCTCGCCTCTGACATCGAGCGCGAATAGCTCATCGGAGCCACCGATAAGGGTGCCATTGATGAAGATCTGCGGCACGGAGCTTCGCCCCGACGCTTCCGCCATGGCCTGCCGGTGAGCCGGATCCGCCTCAATATCGAGCTCCTTCCATCGCACGCCCTTTTCCTTGAGGAGCGCCTTCGCTCGGCGGCAGAACGGGCACCAATTCGTGGTGTACAGCAATACATCAGTTGTCATATTGCATCTCCGGCAGTTGCACGCGGATCGCTGTCATGGCGTTGATCTCCAATTCGCGGCGTTCAAAGATGGCGACTGCACCTTGGCCGACATCGGAGCAGATGCTGACGATTGGCCGCTATCCAGGCGACATGGCCCAAAGTGCTTTCACCGCCAGGCAGAGGCCGCACGCGCCTCCTGTAGCGCCGAGCCGATGCTCTAAGGTAACCGAGCCTCGATTGGGACGGAAGAGGTCCCGCTCGAATCGCCCATCATGCTGGTCGAGCATATCAGGACGACGGATAGTGCAGGAACTTTCAAATTGAGCTTGATGTCGAGCCAGGTATCGCGAGCGAAGGCGTTCTAGAGGCCGGGGGGTACGAAGACTGTGTTCGGCAAAACGGTTCACGTTGATCGCCAAAGCTTCCCAGGGCGCACGTCTACGATCGGCGCGACGTGAGATAGCTCGCGCCGCTAGCCCCCGTAGCGCTCCGTCTTGATGATGGAGGCGTCCAAGCCCGCCAGCAGCGCGCTATCGGTTGCGATGTTGACGAATCCGTTAGACCCGCAGACGAACACTTGCGTCGGCTTTCCCTGAAGCCTGGTTAGAATTTCTTGGACCATCATGCCGTCGATCCGTCGCGCAAAGTCCGATGCGCGAACCGGTTTCTCGCGCGTAATCGCGAGCGCCAGGACGAACGCCGGATCGCTGATTTCGATGCAATGAAGTTCTTCTGAGAAGAGAACGTCCTCGGCGGTTCGTGCGGACAGGAGCAACGCTGTCGGAACGGCTTGGGCCAATGCGCGGCGCTGCCGGATCATTGCCATCAACGGCACGAGGCCGGAGCCTCCCCCGATCAACAGAACCGGATCTATGGCAGGCTCAGGCCAAAGGAAATGGCCACCGAGCGGACCGCGAACTTCGATTTCGTCACCAATCGCCGCGATGTCGTGAAAAAACGGCGAAACTTCGGCATCCGGCATGCGCTCGATAGCTATCTCGACGATCGGGGTCGAAACTGCCGATGACGCGATCGAGTAGCTGCGCATTGCACTGTAGCCGTCGGGCGCGGTCAGCCGGATATCGACGTGCTGACCTGCGGTGTGCGCGAACGGCTTGCTCAACCGAAGGAAGAAGCTCTTGATACTCGGTGTTTGCTGGATGATGTCGTCGATCACGCATGATTGCCACGAACGGACTTGCGCTTCGTTTTCAGTCATGGGTGTATCGTTGTTCGCGCCACGGATCGCCGTAGATGTGATAGCCGTGCAGCTCCCAAAAGCCGGCCTCGTCACGCGTCGTGAATTGCAGCGCATTCACCCATTTGGCGGATTTCCAGAAGTAAAGGTGCGGCACTAGAAGACGCGCCGGCCCCCCATGATCGCGGGAAAGTGGCTTGCCCGCATAACTGAGGGCGACCATCGCTTTCCCGGAAAGCAGATCCGTCAGAGGGACGTTTGTCGAATAATTATCGTAGCAGTGCGCCAAGACGAAATCGGTAGGCCGATCAAGCTCTGCATCTGCAAGGATGTCTTCAATGAGTACACCCTCCCAAACGGTATCCAGTTTGGACCAAGAGGTGACGCAGTGAATATCCTTTGTCACCTGGGTCTTTGGTAGAGTGTTGAATTCGCCCCAATTCCACGTTTTGACGGGCTTCGGACCAATTTTGACTGTGAATTTCCAGTCGGAGGGCTCTACCCTCGGCGTAGGGCCGGCCGACAGAACAGGGAAATCCTCCACCAGATGCTGACCTGGCGGAATCCGATCGGACTGGTCGCCTGAACCGCGACCGGTGAAACCTCTGGTGACCATAGTGACCCCTCTTGCTCGATACGGCAGACCGAAGCCGGCCTTCATTTCAGTACTCTGCGTAAAGCATTTGCCCGCACATCCGCCGAATAAGCCAATCGACTAAAAATCAGATACAGATGCTCTATCATCGTAAAAAATCGCGTATCGAACATAGCGTCAGGCCAGCATGATTCCCAATACCCAATGGCTATAGGGTAGATAACCCCAAGGCTGCGTACGCTGATCTGCGGTATGCGGAGCGGAAGTTGCAGGTTCGCTCTCAAACGGATGGGCAGCGTGCAAAGCTCAAGGCTCACCAGCGCATGGTTGCCCAGTTCGCGCTCGCCGGCAGCTTGAGTATATTAAGGACGAAATGTCGATCTGATCTATTCTGGCTTCAGGAAATAGGGAAAATAAGGTCGGACGTTCGCGCACCGTCGCGACGCGCGATCATCCACTAAGCTTCTGTATCGGGGTTGGAGGATCAGATGAACGAGATCGAACGACAAGCGCCTGAGCTGCGGGTGCAAAAATGGATTGGCAAAGATGGGGAAAGTATCGCGCCGTTCAAACTGTCAGATATCGGGCCCGGCCCGAAAATCTTGTTTGCCTTCCAGCATTGGTGCCAAGGTTGCCATTTGCATGGGTTTCCGACGCTACAAAAGTTGCATGCAGCGTTGAGCTCAAAGGACGTGGGGTTCGCAGTGATCCAGACCGTCTTCGAAGGAACGCATGAGAATACCTTCGAGAAGTTGCGCGTGAACCAGCTCAAGTATGAGCTTCCTATCGTTTTCGGTCACGACGAGCAACCGACCGGCTCGCCGTTTCCAACCTTCATGGAAGACTACCGCACACGAGGAACTCCGTGGTTTACGGTTATCGACGCTGGCGGTAGCATTGTTTTCTCGGACTTCCATCTCGACGCGGAGCGACTAGTGAAGCAACTTGAGCAAGGTTAATCGTTGGAAGGTGGGCAATCATCCTGATTGCCACCCATCCCCTGATGCCCACTACAGGCGTTGCGCGCTGTAACTCTGTTGATCAGCGTGCGAAAACCCGGATCCGGATAGGAGGAGCGTCAACGATTGAATCAATCCGTTGGGAGAGGGCGGCTCCGCTCCGTCAGCTCGGCAATAGATAACCCATTCTCGCCGAGCAACTCTCTGATCCGATCGACGATATGAGCCCCTAGCGCCGCTGTCTTGGTCCCCCCCACAGATTCCCAAGATGCGAGTTCACACGCCGATACCTCGTGGTCAGCGCCGAAGTGCTTCTGTCGGTATGTCACCGCCGCCCTTCAATGATAAAGGCGCGGTAACGGGAACCGGCAAAGCGTTGAGCAGCGATGGTTTGGTAGGCGGGACTGTCATACCAGTCGCGAGCGGCCTGCATCGTCGGGAAACGCAAGATTACGGCCCCTTCGATGGGCGGCCCCTCCAAATGCTGGATCGCGCCATAAGCGGCGAGAAAGGTAACGTCGTGACCATCGAACGATGGTCCGACGCCTGCAGAATAGGTTGCGAGTGCATGTGGGTCGCTGGTTTCTTCCCGCGTAAAGACGACGAACGCTTCCATCATTAGGCCTCTCAAAGGTTGGATCTGTTGGCCATTACCACCGGTGATGGCCTCACAGTCGTCAGGCTGGCAACTGGAACCCGATTTTCATGAGTGCCTCGACGCACGCATCCTGATCCTGCTGATAGTTGCCTCCGGAGATGCCTATGCCGCCGATCAACTTCCCATCCTCCAGAATCGGATAACCGCCGCCGACAGCGACCATCCGAGGGCGATAGGCTAGCGGCGCCACTTTTGGATCGTTGGTCACATAGTCGTTCCAGACATGGGTCGGGAACCCAAACGAGGCGGAACTCCAGGCCTTGTCGATGGCAACATCGACGGTAAGGAACGGCGCATCGTCGGTGCGCTCGAACGCGCGCAGGTTACCGGTGGCGTCGACGACGGCGACGGCAGCCGGGATGCCGATGGCACGGGCCGCAGCGAGCGCCGCGTCGATGAGGGCGACTGCGGTTTCGCGGTTGATCGAGGCGGTGGCAATAGATTTGGTCATGGGATTCTCATCGCTGGGGCATAACCCGTTCGGCTTTTTGAGGTTGGACAAGATGTTTGGCGATCGCGGTCGTTAGAAGCCTTCGAGGACGATCTTGCCTTTAGCCGCGCCACTTTCGATCAGTGCATGCACCGTCTTCAGATTGGCGGCATTGATCGGCGACAGTCGCCGGGTCAGCGTCGTGCGGATTTTGCCGTCGTCAACCAGCGCTGCCATCGCATCCAGAATCTCGCCCTGCTCATTCATGTCGGGCGTGCCGTAGATCGACCGCGTGAACATCAGCTCGTGGTGGATCGACACCGCCTTGCGCTTGAAAACCATGATATCGAATGCCTTGGGATCGTCGATCAGTCCGAACCGTCCTTGTGGGGCGATCAGTTCGGCGATGTCGGCGACATGTTGCTCGGTATGTGTGGTCGAAAAGACGAAAGCGGGAGCACCGATGCCGAGTTCGGCGATCTGTGGCGCGAGCGGACGAGAATGGTCGATGACGTGGTGAGCTCCAAGCCCTCTTACCCACTCTTGGGTTTCCGGTCGAGAGGCTGTGGCGATGACGGTGAGGTCCGTGCGCTGTCGCGCGATCTGGACGGCGATCGACCCAACCCCGCCCGCGCCACCGATGATGAGGATCGCCTCCGCCGCACCGGGTACGGGCTTCGCCACGTCCAGGCGGTCGAACATCGCCTCCCAGGCCGTCAACGTCGTCAGCGGCAGCGCCGCCGCTTCCGCCCAGGAGAGCGACGCAGGTTTGTGACCGACAATCCGGGCGTCGACGAGATGGAACTCCGCATTGGTACCGGGCCGTGTGATCGATCCGGCATAATAGACCTCGTCGCCTAACTCGAACTGCGTGACGTCGGGGCCGACCTCGCGCACAATCCCGGCGGCATCCCATCCCAGCACCTTCCAATCGCCATCTGCCGGCGGCGTGCTGTTGCGGACCTTGTAGTCGACCGGGTTGACCGAGACGGCCTTCACCTCAACCAGGATATCGTATCCTGCAGCGACAGGCCGAGGCAGATTGATGTCGACCAGCGCGGCATCCGCGGCGATGGGTCCCGGAACCTTGTAACCAATGGCTTTCATAAATGTCTCCAGCTTGCTTGATCGGATGACGCGAATGCTCGTTAGTCAACTTCTTCTACATTGAGGTCCCGACTCTTGAACTGGGTCGCGGTAGCAGATTTCATCGAACACGTCGATCAACAGGCCCTTATGCTCGGTCGCCGGATCGGTGATCGCGTAGAGGGTGGAGGCGTTATCGCCATCATCACCGCTTCCGAGGCGAAACGCCGCGTCGACGCAGATGCCGCACGGACCGATGGTTGATCCTGGCTCGAGATCGACGAGATTGCTGTCCTTGACGCGCTATTCGCGGTCTTAGCCCTTGGCGATGAAGGACTGAACTGCTTGTAGAGCGTCGGTCAGCTGCTATGTCATGGACGCACCTTCATCTTGAGTTGGATTGGACAAGCTTCCGTATAAGGCCCGCTGTAACCGTCAGATGACGGCGAAGAAAACGATGGGCAGTATTCACAGCCACTTAGCCTTCTTGAAGCGCACAAATAGGAAAACGCACGATATCGCTATCACTCCGAGCACGACAAAGTATCCGTAGGCCGTGTCCAGCTCCGGCATGTGCTTAAAGTTCATGCCGTATATTCCAGCGATCGCCGTCGGGACTGCCAGTATTGCCGCCCAAGCCGCCAGCTGGCGGGTGATCACCCCCGTCCTTTGCGCTTCAAGAAGGCTGCTGGCCTCAAAGACCGTGGACAGGACAAGCAGGAGGCCGTCGACCATGGACTGCACGCGGTGGACATGGTCCGCGACGTCGTGGAAATATGGTGTCATTTCGGCGCTGATGCAGGGAAAGTGGCCGCGAACGAGCTTTCGCACCAGCTCGGCCATAGCCCCGAGCGTGCGCTGGAACCGCGTGAGTTCGGACCTTAGTTCGAAGATTCGCGCCACCTCTTCTGGCCCGAGGAAATCGTGCAGCGACCGTCGCTCCATCGCCAGGACGTCGTCCTCGATCATTTCGAAGATGGGCAGATACTGGTCGACCACGCGATGCAAGATCGCGTGCAGCACATAGTCGACACCCTTGCCGAACTGCGTCGGCGATGCCTCGAGTTGCTCCCGAAGTTTGCCCAGCGCTCCGGCATTGCCGTGCCGCACGGTGATAAGGTGATTGTGACCGGTGAAGATCGCCATCTTGCCGTAGCTGATCCGGTCGCCGACCAGCTCGGCGGTCTGCGCGACGACGTACAACTCATCGTTGTAGACCTCGAGCTTGGGCGGGCACAGCGGGTGCATCGCGTTGTCGATCGCCAACGGATGAAGATTATATGTCCTTTGGATCGCGAGTAGTTCCTCGGGGGTGGGTTCGCTAAGCGCGATCCAGCAGAAGCCCGAGCGACTCTCGCCCAACTTGACGTGCTCATCGAGCGCGATTTCGCGAACTCGCTTGCCTTCGTTGTAATAATAGGCGGCGATGATGCTCATGCTGGCCTCGCGGGAATGTGGAGGCCACGCTGGACGGCCGGTCGAGCCAGCCCGCGTCCAAGCCATGCGCGGACGTTCGAAAAGCTGCTGAGGCCAAGGATGTCACCCGCAGCGTAGAATTCCACCAGCGCATTCACCCAGCCGAGCGTCGCGATGTCCGCGATCGAATAGTCGTCGACGATCCAGTCGCGGCCTTCCAGCCGGCGATCCAGAATCCCCAGCAGACGCGTGGATTCGTCGATAAAGCGCTGTTGCGGCCGCTTGTCCTCATAGTCCTTGCCGCCAAATCGCAGGAAGAAGCCGAGCTGACCGAACATCGGCCCGATGGCCGACATCTGAAAGAACACCCACGCTAGGGTCTCGTAACGCTGGCCTGGTTCGGTGGAGATGAACTGACCCGTCTTGTCGGCCAGATAGAGGAGGATCGCACCGGATTCCCATAAGGCGATGGGTCTACCGTCAGGGCCAGCCGGATCGATGATCGCCGGTATGCGTCCGTTCGGGTTCAGCGACACGAACGCCGGATCCTTCGACTCGTTGTTCGAGATGTCGATCAGGTGGGGCTCGTACGCCAGGCCAGTCTCCTCAAGCATGATCGAGACCTTGACGCCATTGGGCGTAGGGGCTGCGTAGAGTTGCAGGCGATCGGGATGAGATGCCGGCCAGCGCTGCGTGATCGGAAAGGACGAGAGGTCTGGCATAAATCTGCGATCCTGGTGTTGCGATGGCGACTGACTGGAACGAGCCGTCACTCTGAAGTAGGGTTCGATGACCGCGTCGCTGAACGACGCGGTCACGAAGATTGCGGACCGGATCGGCGCAGTGGCAACGGCAGTGAAGCCTATTCCGCCGCGGTCCCGGCCGCTGGCTGTACGTCGTCAACCTTTTGGCGCTTCGGAAGCACCCAGCCGGGACGGACGAAGTGGCAGGTGTAGCCGCCCGGGCGCTTCTCCAGATAATCCTGGTGATCGGGCTCGGCCTCCCAGAACTCGCCGACCGGCTGGACCTCGGTCACCACTTTGCCATCCCACAGCCCCGAGGCATCCACATCGGCGATCGTATCCTCGGCGACGCGCTTCTGCTCCTCGTCGACATAATAGATGCCCGACCGGTAGGAGAGCCCACGATCATTGCCCTGGCGGTTAAGCGTCGTCGGATCGTGGATCTGGAAGAAGAATTCCAGGATGTTCCGGTAGCTCGTCACTGTCGGGTCGAAGACAATCTCGATCCCCTCGGCATGCGTGCCGTGATTACGATACGTGGCGTTCGGAATATCGCCGCCCGTGTAACCCACACGGGTCGAGATGATGCCGGGCCGCTTGCGGATCAGATCCTGCATGCCCCAGAAACATCCTCCTGCGAGAACAGCGCGCTGATGCATGTTAAGCCTCCTCTACTTGATCGAGATATTCACCGTATCCCTCGGACTCCATCTCGTCGCGCGGGATGAAGCGAAGGGACGCTGAGTTGATGCAGTACCGCAGACCGCCGCGGTCGGAAGGACCATCGGGGAACACATGGCCGAGATGACTGTCTGCGTGTACTGACCTGACCTCCGTCCGGACCATGCCGTGTGCGCTGTCCCGCACCTCGTTCACGTTTGCCGAAACGATCGGCTTGGTGAAGCTGGGCCAGCCAGTACCCGAATCGAACTTGTCCGTCGAAGCGAACAGTGGCTCTCCCGACACTATGTCGACGTAGATGCCAGGCTCCTTGTTGTCGTTGTACTCGCCCGTGAAGGGCCTTTCGGTGCCCGCCTCCTGGGTAATTCGGTGTTGCTCGGGAGTCAGGTGGTCGATTGCTGTCTGTGACTTTTCAAACTTCATTACAGTCTCCAATACTTATCTAGAGGGCCAGGCACGCTACCGCTAATTTTTTATGTCTCCTGATTTGCTCCTACAATGGTAGTGGGATGGCAAACGAGGTTTTACTAAGTGTTGGAAAATTAGAGATTTAAATTTCGCGTCTATTAGTTCTAGCGCAACTGAGTGGTTAAGCAAGTACGTAATCAGTAAATATTAAAAAAATAACACAAAAGCACGATTATATAATACAGTGTCAGTGTTTTATGATAATCAACAACGCCTGTCAAGGCAATCGCATGAAGCTCACCTGAGACCTAATAGTTCAGCCCGATAATCATCAGAGGTTGCAGCAATCAGCCTTCGTGCCTTGATGCCACCCTTGCGCTTGACCGGATCCAACCGGATCAAATTCAATGTAAGTTGCTTGAGAACGGCCATGTTGTGGGCAGCATGCCCGGTTCGGATCCGCATCTGATCGTCACCAAAAATGACATCCATGCACCAGTGGACGCGGTTCTCCACGCCCCAGTGCGCCCTGATGGCATGTGCGATGCGCTCTGCATCCGGAGCAAGACTGCTGATGTAGTAACGGCGCTCCAGGCTGGTCTGGTTGCCCACAGTCCGCTCGGACTCCAGCATCACGAAAGTGCGCAGTCCTGGCCAGCGTTCTGGCTGTGGCAGGCACTGGAGTTGGTCGAAAACATGGCAGCGACGAACCTCCAGCCGGCCATGGTCCTTCTCGACATGCTCGAAGTGCGCATGGGGTACCCGGGCAGGATCGCCGTCCAAAAAGGTGTCAGCGAAGTCATCGATCGCTTCGGCCAGCTTCGGCTGGTTTCCCTTGATGGCCAGCAGATAGTGCGCCCCGCGATCGAGAATGGCCTGTGCAATGTCCGGCTGGGTACCCATGGCATCGATCGTCACGGTGCAGCCCTCAAGCGCCAGTGTGGCCAGCAGCTCAGGAATGGCGGTCTTCTCGTTGGACTTCTGGGAGGTCGCCCTCTGCCCGAGAATCAGCCCTGAATCAGCCGCAAAAGCGCTGACCAGGTGCAACGGGGCCGTGTTTTTCTTGCCGGAGCGGCGACTGGTCTTGCCGTCTAGGGCAACCACTTGCGGAGAAAGGGCCGGTAGGATCGCCGCAACCCAACAGCGGAAGGCCTGCTCGAACTCCTCTGGATCGATCAGGCTGAATAGCCGTCCAAAGGTGTCGTGTGAGGGAATGCCGTGGGGTAGTTTCAGAATACGGCGGAACCAGTCCAGCCGCTGCTCAGCCCAGAGTTCGATTTCGATGAAGGTGTCAGCGCCGGCAAGCACGCCGCAGATAGCCACGACCAGTGTTTCGACCAGGTCGTGACGAATCTTGCCCTGCTGACGGGGATCATTGATGGCGACCAGAACATCGGAGATTGGTATGTGATGCGACATTGCAGGGCATCCTGAGTAGAGAGGCGCTCAGGATGCCCGCTGGGAAAGGACTCATTCAAATCGGCAGGCGTTCATGCGATTGCCCTGCAACGCCTGTTTAGATGCTGGTAGATGCGAATTTTTTGGCGTACAGTCAAAATTTTCTGATGGTTGCTTAGTGTGTTGGCGCTGATGGAAAATTGACCCACCGGGGGTGCGGATAAAAACTTGGACTGGTTTTATGCCGCAAGTCCAAGGCTCACCCGGTATTCGATCGGGCTGAGGGCCCCCAGGGAGATCTTGATCCGCTTCTCGTTGTACCAACGGATGTAGTCGTCGAGCACCTCAATGAACTGCTCAACTGTGACGCTCTTCCAGTCCCGAGGATAGAACAGTTCATTCTTCAACCGACCGAAGAAGCCCTCGCACGCTGCGTTGTCAGGCGAGCAGGCCTTGCGGGACATCGAGCGGGTGAGCTTGGCCTCGCTCATTCTGGATAGCCAGCCAGGCCAGCGGTAGTGACCTCCGCGGTCTGAGTGGACCACTGGTCGATCGCTTGTCTCTGTGACGGTCTCGATGGCTGCATCCAGCATGGTGTTGACCAGCTCTGCATCCGGACTCGTGCCGATGGTCCAGCTCACCACCATCCCGTCGAAGCAATCGATGATCGGCGACAGGTAGACCTTGCCTGCAGGGATCTGGAACTCCGTGATGTCGGTCAGCCATTTCTTGTTGGGGGCTGCTGCCTGGAAGTCACGGTTGATGATGTTCTCTGGTGCTGGGCTGATCTCGCCCAGGTAAGACGCATACCGACGCCTCTTGGGTTTTGCAACGACCAGGCTCTCTTGCTTCATCAGCCGCTGTATCACCTTCTCGGAGATCGGGCCTTGCTCTCTGGCCAGTGAGGCTTGCAGCCTGCGGTAGCCATAGCAGCGGTGATTGGACTCGAAGATCTCGGTGATGGACTGGCGCACCCTCACGTACTTGTCTCCGATTGCCGCGCGGGCCCGATGGTAGAAGTACGAGCTACGCGCAAGACTCAACTGTGCAAGGAGCTCTGGCAGGCCATAGTGCTCCCTGAGGGCGTCAATCAGCAGTGTCTTCTCCCGGTTGGACAGGAGCTGCAGATCGACGCCCAGGCCTTTTTTTAACAGTTCATTGGCCTTGTTCAAGAGGTCCTGCTCAAGGCGCAGTTGCCTGACTTCGTGGCGCAGTATCTCAACTTGGCGCTCGAGCTCTTCACGCTCTTGCGCCTGCGGTGATCGATCGGTGTGTTTCATTGATGCGGGTGCCTCACGCCCCAGAAGCTGGTTCTTCCAGTTGTACAACGTTGGCCGGCACACGCCGAGCCTGTCGGCAACAGCCTGTGCACTTTCCTGCCGGGTGCAAAGCTCCATCACTCCCGCGTGCTTCAAGCTATCGGGATATCTTCGCTGGCCCACACTGCCGACAAGGGCCATCCTGGCTTCAGGGAATGCCTCGCGGACCCACTTGGTTAGCGTTCCACGCCCTGGATAGCCCAGCGCCCTCATGGTGGCAGCGATGCATCGATCATGTGTGAGGTAGTGCTCGATGGCCGCTGCCTTCTGGCCCTGCGAGAACTTCGGCTCCCGACGGGCATATCCCAGCGGCAGGTCGAGCCGCTGCTGATACTCGCGGTACCACCCCTTCAATGCATTCTTGGTTGGGTAACCCAGCTGACGGATGGTCGGGCTGGTGCGTTTGCCGAGCTTGATGTAGAGCTCAACGGCTCGGATTCGGTCTTCGTAGGAATACATGAACTACCTTCTAGTAGTCCAAGTTTTCGTCCGCACCCCCACCCTGCCGATTGAAATTTGACCCAGGGCGGATTGCTGATTTTGTTACCAGCAACTGTGGATAAGTCTACCAGCGCAGCTGCTGTTGCCCCCACTCCTTCGCTAGCCCAGTTCAGTTGTTTAAGACCTGCCACACGCAGCCATGTAGCAGGCCGTCGTCGCCATGAAATCAGAACGGCTCATCGTCCTCCGGTTCCTGGCCGCCCTTACGCTTTCGCTCCCGTGATTTGATCTTGGCCTGGGCCGCCAAGCTACTGTGTTGCAGGCGATAGGACTCGTTACCGGTTTCGACGATGTGGCAGTGGTGGGTCAGCCGATCCAGCAGGGCGGTGGTCATCTTGGCGTCGCCGAACACGCTCGACCATTCGGCGAAGCTCAGGTTGGTGGTGATCACCACGCTGGTGTGTTCGTACAGCTTGGATAGCAGGTGAAACAGCAACGCACCGCCGGCCTGGCTGAAGGGCAGATAACCCAGTTCGTCGAGGATGACCAGATCCATGCGCAGCAGAGCTTGGGCGATCCGCCCGGCTTTGCCGTCGTGCTTTTCGCGCTCCAGCAGATTGACCAGATCGACCGTGGAGTAGAAGCGCACGCGCTTGCCGTGCCGGGTGATGCCGGACACGGCCAGCGCAGTGGCCAGGTGGGTTTTACCGGTGCCAGGCCCACCGATCAGCACCACGTTCTGCGCGGTGTCGGTAAAGGCCAGACTGGCCAGTTCGCTGATCAAACGAGCGTCTGCGCTGGAGGCGCTGAAGTCGAAGCCGGCCAGGTCGCGGTGCATCGGCAGCTTGGCCATGTTCATCTGGTGGCTCACCGAGCGCATGGCGCGATCTGTGTGCTCTTGTTCCAGCAGGTGTTCGAGCAGCCACTTGGACGAGGCTGTGTTCGAGCAGCCACTTGGACGAGGCTGTGTTCGACTCACCCTGCGCAGTCAACTCCGCCCAGGCCGTGGCCATGCCGTGCAGGCGCAGCTCCTTGAGTTCCGCCATCAAATCACGCATGACCGATCTCCTCGGTCTGGCCACGCAGGCGGTCGTAGCGCGCCGTGTTAGCGACGGGGGCTTCCTTGAGCGACAAGTGGGTTTCGACGCTGGGTGGTGGTTCGGTCGCGGCCAGGCGCGCCACGACATTGAGGATGTGTTCGGCGCTCAGGCTGCCGCTTTCCAGTACCAGCTCAACAGCCACCAGCACCGCATCGAGCCCGGCGACCGGTACGGCAGCCAGAACTTGCGCCATGATCCGGTCACCGCCGGCATGACGCCCCAGACCGTGCTTAAGCTGACGCAGCGGCGCCGGCAGATCAGCAAAGGGCGCGCCGTTGCGCAGCGCACCGGGCTTGCGTTCGATCAGCGGGAGGTAGTGCTGCCAGTCATAGCTGACCTGGTCGCGATCCAGCAAGCGGACATGGCTGGCGATCAGCGCGTCGTCAGCCACCACCTCGATTCGCGTCGGATACAAACGGCTGCTGACCCACTTACCCGCATACTCACACGGCACCGAGTAGCGGTTGCGCCCGACGCTGACCAGGCAGGTGCTGGAGACCCGCGCAGGCCGCTCGACGTAACCGTCGAATGGCGCTGGCACAGGCATCAGTTCAGCGCGCTCCAACTCCAGCACTTCGGCCACACTCAGCCCGCTGTATTGAGGGTGCGTCAGCTCGTTCCAAAGCGCGCGGCAGCGCTGGCCCAGCCAGGCATTGAGTTCCTCGAAGGAGTGAAACTGGCAGTCCTGGGCGTCTAGCCAGATACGCCTGCGGCTGTCTTGCACGTTCTTTTCAACGATGCCCTTTTCCCAACCAGCGGCGACGTTGCAGAAGTCCGGATCGAACAGGTAATGCGCGCACATCACCGCAAAGCGCGCATTCACCGCCCGGCCTTTGCCCTTATTGACCCTGTCGACGGCGGTCTTCATGTTGTCGTAGATGCCCCGGCGCGGCACGCCGCCCAAGGAGCCGAACGAGCGTGTATGGGCGTCAAATAACATCTCATGGCCCTGGCTCGGATACGCCACAAGCCAGAACGCACGGCTGGCACACAGCTTCAGATGTGCCACCTGCATACGCCGGTAAATGCCGCCGACCAGCAAGCCTTCCTCGCTCCAGTCAAACTGAAACGCCTCGCCAAGAGCAAAGGTCAGCGGCACAAAGGCCTGCGACGCCTTGCCCTGTCCCCCTCGCCAGGCACGGATAAACGCGGTGAGCTGGCTGTAGCCACCGTCATAACCTTCGGCTTTGATTTGCGCCAACAGCGCCTTGGCACTGCGCCGCTGTTGCTTGGGCCGCAGCGAATCGGCTTTTAGCGCCTGCTCCAGCGTGGCGTGAAAAGGGCTGAGTTTGTCGAAGATCGCGCGGCGTTGGTAGACCGGCGGCTTGGCCTCAGGTGCTCTGACCCACTTGCGAATCGTGTTGCGCGCCAACCCGGTGCGCTTGGCTATCTCATGCAGCGACAGCTTGTCGCGGAAATACATCCGGCGAATTTTGCCCATCATTTCCATACTGATCACCCTGTGTTCTCCTGCTCAAAAATTGAGCAGAAGCAGTTGAACACCTGGGTCAGTTTTCAGTCGGCAGAACAGCCTCTACTGGGTCAGTTTTCGGTCAGCGGCAACAGGCATTTTTCACCTTCGATGGTGCCGAGCGCGACGCAATCAATGCACGCCGAGG